>DASQLJ010000223.1:0-25713 GCA_035630095.1 Longimicrobium sp. | reverse complement strand
CCGCCGCGGCCGCCGCCGCCGATGTCCCAGATCCCCACCCCGTCGTGCCACAGCGCGGTGAACAGGATCCCGTCGCGCACGAACACGTCGTGCTGGAAGGGGCGCCCCATCACACGCGACATCACCATCGTCGGCTGCGCGGGGTTCTCCAGGCTCACGATCACCAGCCGCGACGGCGTGGCGGTGGCCGCGCGCGGATCCACCGACAGGAACGCGTACAGCCGCCCGTTCACCCGCGCCACCTCGGCCGTGTGCACGCCCGGCTCGATGTCGTCGTTGGCGAAGCGCGCGAGCAGAACCGGCTTGGCGGGGTTGGCGCGGGAGTAGATCAGGATCGACCCAGGCCCGCCCTCCGTCGCCACCACCAGCAGCTCGCCGTTGTCGGAGACCTGTACGTCGCCGATGCGGTCGGGGCCCGTGGCGTCGCCGTGCTCGTGCCCGTCGCCCTCCTCACCATGGCCCTCGTGGAAGCGGATCCCGGAATTCGGCTCCGGCGGGCCGGGGACCATCACCGAGTCGACCAGCACCGGCTGGGCGCCGGCCACGTTCCACACCTTGATGACGTTGCCGGGCCCGCGCGCGTCGCGGTGCGTCCCCGTGTACGCCCAGGTCCCGCTCACCGTGAGCTCCGAGGTGACGCGCTCCTGCACCGGGCCCAGCCCCAGCACCGGCAGCTCGAGCGGTGTGGTGAAGCGCGGCCCGTCGTCATCGTCGTCCCCGCCGGCGATGGGGTCGCATCCCGCGAACGTCGCGGCGAGGACGAGGAGGGCGGAGGAGAATTGGCGTGGGGAAAGCATGCTGAGGCTCCGGGAGCGGCGGACGGTGCGGAAGGACTCTCTTGCAACGCGCGAGCGGCGCCGGAATTGACAGACGGCCCCGGTGAGCCGCGTCCGCGAACAAAGTCCTTCCCCGAATCCCTCCGCACGACGTATGGTGTTTCGGCCGCGCTGGGTGGTGCGGCGGAGGCGGCAACTCACGCGGGAGGTTGGGCGATGACAGAGGTTTCGCTCGCCGAGGTCCCCGGGGCGCTGGGGCCGGCGTTCGAGGCGGGAGACCCGCTCGCGGCGGGACGGACGCGGGAGCGGCGGCACCTGGGAGTGATGGGCGAGATCGTCGGCGCGATCGCGGCGGGTGAGTACGACGAGTTGCGCGAGCTCCTGTGCCCGGACGTGACGCTGGAGATCACCGTGCCGCCCTCGGTGCCGTGGGTCCGCCACGCCGCCGGGGTCGACGAGGTGATCGCGGCCGTGCGGCACAACTTCGCCACGCTGCGCGACCAGCGCCCCACGCCGCTCGCGCTGGCCGCGCAGGGCGACACGGTGATGGTGATGGCGCGCGAGACCGGCACCTGGACGGCCAACGACGAGCCGTACGAGGCGATGCTGTCGCAGCAGTGGACCTTCCGCGACGAGAAGCTGGCCCTCATGCGGTCGGTGGCCGCGTTCACGCGGCCGGAGAGCCGCGAGCGCGAGAGGCCGGCGGCGGCCTGACGCATCGGCGCGGCTGGTGGAGTCGGGGGATGAAACGGCCCCGGCGCCGCATCGCTGCGGCGCCGGGGCATCTATCTGGAAAGCGAGGCCGAGTCGGGCGGAGCGAGCTCAGCTCTCGGCGGTTGCGACTTGGGGCGCGCGGGGCGCGGCGCCCAGGGCGTTCAGCGCTGCCGCGTTGGCGGCGGTGCCGCTCACCATGCGGCCGACCGCGTCGGCGGTCACGGTGAGCGGGGCGAGCGCGCAGGGGTTCTCGGCGCTGCCGCAGGTGCTCAGGCCCCGGCTGGCCAGCTCGCCGGCGACCAGGGTGTCGATGCTCGCGTACATCCCCAGGCCCAGGAGGAAGAGGGCGAAGGCGGCGCGGACGGTGTTGGCGATGCTCTTGGTCATTGGGGGCCTCTCGGTAGGCTCGGGTTTCCAGGTTCGGGTACTGCGTGCTGCTTGCAGGATAAGACGAGAGAAACATCGAAAAGGTTTTATTTGGATTCTTAACCGGACATTAAGCCCCTTCCGCCGCCTGAGGAATCCACGTCCCACGCGAGAGGTTTTTCAGAATTGATGTTTTGTAAGTCAAGACACAACAACAAGATGCGTTGCTAGGCCATCGTGGGACACGCCGCCTCGCACGCCATCGAGACGGCGCGCGACCGCGTCCAACTTCCGCCGGCCGGAGCCGTCCACCTCGATCGCCCGAGCACCTGCCGCCCCTCCCGCGAGGGTTGGATTGGGACATCCGCGCCCCACTTTCCGCACTTCGCGGACGACGCGAAGGCCGGAGGGCGACGGCACGCGGATCAAAAGCGACGCGGGGCCGGATCATCTCCGGCCCCGCTCGTCCTGCTGTCCCCTATCCCCTTCCCCTGCAGTCCCCTACCCTGCCGCGTACCGCCGCACCATCCGCGCGCAGAAGTCGGCGAACTCCTCCACGTCGCGCGGCGGGCTGGTGTGGTGCGGGACGACGCCGCGGCACTCGGGGGTGAAGCAGAAGGTGACGGTCACGTCGAACTCGTCCAGCGCGCGCATCTGGCGGTCGAACCAGGCCTGCGCGTCGTCACGGTCCACGTCGTCGCTCCAGGCCAGGCCGGTGCGCACCTTCTTCACCCCCAGCCTGCGGAACCAGCGCACGGCGTCGTCCAGGCGCGGGTCCTGGTAGTGGAACCACTGGCAGAGGCCCAGGTCCGGCGCGTACCGCGCGAACGTCTCCGCCGCCTTCTTGGGCGTGCCGTCGGGGCGCACCAGGCCCATGTGGAAGTGGCGGAAGTAGCTGGATCCCTCGCGCTCCTTGTGGCGCGTGGTGGCGCCCCAGGCGCGGGGGAGGTCGAAGAGCGAGTACCAGTGGACGCGGTCGGCCTGGCCGCGCAGCAGCTCGGCGGTGCGCACCAGCCCCAGCCGCTGCACCTCTTCGTTCGCGTAGGTGGAGACGCCGACCTCCGTCACCCACACCGGGCGGTCGGTGACCGCGCGGACGCAGGCGAGCTTCTTCGGCCAGTCATCCACCGACCACAGGTTCCAGTCGAGCGGAAAGCCGTGGACGGCCACGACGTCGACCTCGTCCAGCGCCCCCCGCGCCTGCAGGGTGCGGATGAAGCCGGGGTCGATCGGGCTCATCCCGCCCAGCACGCGCGTCAGCGCCGGGTTCTCGGCGCGCACCGCGGCGCCGGCGCGCTTCACCATCTCCGCGTAGATCCGCCACCCCGGGTCGATACCGAAGTCCCAGTGGGACATGTTGTTCGGCTCGTTCCAGAGCATCACCGCCTCGATCACCGGCCGCTCCCGCCGCGCGCGGGGTACACGGCGCGGGGCTCGTCGTCGGTGAAACCGGCCACGCGGCAGAGGTAGACCTCCTGCTCGGGGTGCTCCACCACCTGGAAGCCGGCGCTGCGCAGCATCGCCTCGGCGCAGGCGGCGTTGGGGACCCACCAGTTGGTGGGGTCGCCGGCGTAGCGGTGCTCGATGAAGTGCAGCCTGGGGTACGCGGGGACGTCGAAGAGCTCGGTCTCCCAGAACTCGTGGTCGGCGCCCACGTCGTGCGAATCCTCCGAGCCGCGCTGCATGCTCTGGAAGAGGAGCAGGTCGCCCACCACGTGCTCGCGCAGCAGGTCGAGCGCGAGGAGCGGGTGGCGCAGGTGGTAGAGGACGCCCATGAAGATGACGAAGTCGAACGTTTCGCCGAGCTGGGCCACGTCGTACACGCTGAGCTTGCGGTACTCGATGTCGAGCCCCTCCACCCGTGCCGCGAAGCGCGCCTGCTCGAGGTACAGGTCCTCGCTGTCCACGCCCACCACGCGCGACGCGCCGCGGCGCTTCATCTCCATGCTGTAGAAGCCGGCGTTGCAGCCGATGTCGAGCACCGTCTTCCCCGTGAGGTCGCGCGGGATCACGTGCGCGAAGTTGCGGAACTTGAAGTTGGGGTAGTCGCCCAGGAAGTGGTCGGGCGCCGTCTTCACCCCCTTCAGGTCGAGGTTGTGGAACCAGGGGCCCAGCTCGCGCACGCGCGCTTCCAGGCGGTCGGGGGTCAGGGTCTCCGCGTCGGCGGTCACGCTCATCGTGTTCGGTCTCCGGTCGGCTGAATTGGATCTCTCCTGGGGCCCTCACCGCCCTCCCGGCCGGGCGCAGCCGATGGACGGCTCGGGCTGTTATCGCAATGACCGTGCATTCCTCACCCGGACCCACCGTTGTCATCCGGATGAGGCCGACTCCGCTCACCGGCGGCTGAAGCCGCAGCAACGACTACGAGAAGCCTCGCAAACTGCGCGAGGCTCCGGGGCGGCCATCGGCCCGATACCCCACCCCCGCGCCGGCCCTTGCCGTTGAAGTCCGCGAAGGCGGACTGTGTGCCGTTGTAGCCGCGACTTCAGTCGCAAATTCGCGCCGGGCTCGCGTCCATCGACGGGTGCACGCCCCGGCGTCCGACCCAGCCCCGTCGGCCGGCGCAGCCCATGGACGGCTCAGGTCAGCGCCACGCCGCCGGGGCGCCACGAGCGCGGATCTACCGCGACGGCGCCGCGCTCGGCGTACGGCGGGCGGTCTTCCAGAACGTGGATGGCCTCGCGGTAGCCGTGCAGCGTGCCCACGTCCACGTAGGCCTCGCCGGCGCGCACGGCGCGGGCGCGGCCGCCGCGCGCCAGCCAGGCGTTCACCAGCGTGCCGACGTACTCGTCCTTTCGCCCGCGCTCCTGCCAGAGCGCGTGCAGCTCGGCCAGGGTGCGCGCGGGGAGCTTGAAGGCGCCCCACACCCAGTGCGTGGCCGCGCCGGGCTGTTTCACCTGGATCTCGCTGATCGACCCATCCTCGTCGTGCACCACCGCGTCGAAGAACTCGGGGCGGTCCACCGGGAAGAGGAGGAAGGAGAACTCGCCGTCGGGCAGCGCCGCGAAGCCGTCTTCCGGAAACCAGAGGGTGTCGGGCAGGCCCACGAGGACGTCGTCGCCCGGCGGGAGGAACGGGAGCGCGCGGAAGACGGAGTCGCAGAGGCCGGACGGCTTCGGCTGCACCACGTAGCACACGTCCGCCCCGCCGATGGAGCCGCCGTAGTAGCCCAGGATGTCGCTCTTCCCCGGCGAGATCACGAAGCAGACGTGGTCGGCGCCGCCGCGGATCATCCGCTCCACCAGGTACTCGCTCACGGCGCGCGGCCGCTCGACGCCGTCCTCGTCCTCGCGGCTGCCCACGGGGAGCAGCTCCTTGCTGAACGCCAGCGGCTGGATCCGCGTTCCCGCGCCCGCCGCCGGCACGATCCCCCACGTCATGCCCGCGCCTCCATCGCCAGCGTTTCCTTCGCCATCACACCGCCCGTATCCGCATCCTCCGGCGACGGCCATCCCTCGCCGCGCACCGTCGCGTCCAGCAGCGCCTCCAGCTCGGCCGCGCGGGCGTCGCTGGTGTGCTCGGCCAGCACCCGCTCGCGCGCCGCGGCGCCGATGCGCGCCAACTCGCTGCGTGGCAGGGAGATGGCGTCGATCGCCTCGTCGGTGCTGACCGCGGTCAGTATTTCCTCGCCGGGGGTGAAGAAGGCGTCAAGCCCGTCCCAGCGGTCGCTGAGGATGGGGACCCCGCACGCCGCCGCCTCGAACAGCCGGCCGCTGGGGCACCACCCCATCTCCGCCATCGCCCGCCGCGTGACGTTGACCGTGAGGCCGGACGAGCAGAAGAACGCCGGGTGCTCGGGCGGCGGCAGGTGGCGGCGGAAGTAGACGTTGCCGGTCCACGGGAAGTCGTGCGGATACTGCGCGCCGGCGACCAGGAAGCGGCGATCGGGCATCCGCCGCGCCGGCTCGATGAACAGCGCCTCGAGCGCCGCCTGCCGGTCGGCCGCGTAGGTGCCCAGGTAGCTGACGTCCGCGTGCTCGCCGGGGAGCGGAGGGACCGGGCGATGGACGTCGGGATCGACGTGGCCGTAGAGCGGCGCGGTGCGGCGGGCGCCCAGGCGCGTGCGCAGCTCGGCCAGCGCGGGCCCGCCGGTGTAGCTGAGCACCAGGTCGAAGCCGGCCAGGCCCTGGGGCGGGAGATAGGCGATGTCGGCGCCGGCGCGGAGCCCGTCGAGGGTGACGGGCGTGTCCATGTCGTAGAAGGTGCGGAGCCGCGCGGGCGAGTCGAGCACCAGGCGCGTGGCGGCCACCGCGTCGGCGCAGTAGCTGGTGACCATCGCCACGTCGGCGTCGGCCAGGTGGCTCCTGGCGTAGGGGAGGACGTCTTCCCAGCCCGGGTACAGCACCAGCTCGCCGCCGGGGATCTCCCACAGGTCGCGCGTGCCGGCGTAGTAGGGCACGTCCTTCTCGAAGAAGACGAAGCGGTGCCCGCGCCGGATCAGCGCGCGCGCCAGCCCGCGCCAGAGGGTCGCGTGCCCGTTCCCCCACGACGAGCTCACCGTGAGCCCGAACACCACGATCTTCATGCGCGCGCGCTCCCGCGAAGGCTGGGCGCGTGCGGGTGGACTGCTCTGGACATGGGCTCCGGAGGCTGGCTGGCGACGGCCGTTCACTCCGGGCGTGTCGATGCAGAAGGCGGACCAGCGCAGGTACTACGTAGAAGCTGATGCGAGGATCTACTTGGATGCTGCGGCGTCGGGTTCGATGGCGGCACCGTCGACCCCGCAACCGCATGAGGCTGACCACGCCAGCGACGGATGGTGGCCGTGCCGCAGGTGCGCGATCGAGCTGGCCCCGGTTCGCCGCGCCTCGAACGCACCCGCTCGATGAGGCTCCGACACTTGCGCGCGCCGCCCGCCGCGCCGAGTTTCCCCGCGACGCAGGCACGGCGGCTCCCTCCGGCCGCACCCGCGCCGCTCCTTCCCCGCCCCGCCCTCTCCACCAGCCGCGCCGATGCTCGAGACCTTCACCGTCGATACCTTCAAGCCCCACGTGGGCAAGCCGTTCCGCGTCATCGTGGACGACACGCACGAGATGATCACGCTGCTCAGCGAAGTGAGCCCCTGGGGCCACGAGGAGGCCGCGAGCCGCCCGCGCATCCCGTTCTCGCTCACCTTCCACGCCCGCCCCGAAGCGCAGATTCAGCAGCAGATCTATCGCATCGAGAGCGAGGTGCTGGAGCCGTTCGACTGCTTTCTGGTCCCCATCGGCCCCGACGCCCAAGGCATGCGCTACGAGGCCGTCTTCACCTGACGCTGCGTCGGCCGAAACGAAAACGAAACCGGGGCGCCCACTGCTGGGCGCCCCGGTTTCGTTTCACCGGCAGCCGGGAGCCGCGGGTGCGGCTCCCGGGATGGAGTGGATCAGAGCGTCGGGGTCGTGCAGTTCGCCCCGTTGCTGAAGGTGGGAGCGCCGGTCACGCTGCCCGAGCCCACGGTGTTCAGCGCGGTGATGTCGGCGCCGGTCACCACCGCGGCGCCCGGGCCCTCCACCGTGAACGGCCCCGCGCTCGACGCCAGGAGCTCGTAGAGGCGCGACGCGTCCTCCAGCGAGTTGTTGCGCAGGTCCAGGCACATGCTGGCCGCGGTGCCCCCCAGCGTCTCGGCTCGGAAGCGCCCGGCCACGATTCCGCCGTTCACGTTCCTGATGGTGTTGTTGAGCACGGTGGCGCTCACCTGCGAGGTCGCGCCGGTGGAGCGGATCGCCAGCGCCGAGTTGTTGCCGCTGGTGGAGCTGTTGACGATGCTGGGGTTGTTCAGCACCTCCACCTTCAGCACCGCGGCGCTCTGCGTCTCGAGCTCGACGCCCCGGCGGTTGGACAGCCCCACCGGCGCGGCGGCCGTGCCCACCGTGTTGTTCTCGATGCGCACGTTCACGTCGGTCGCGTTGTTCCGCGCCGAGACCAGGATCCCCTGGCGCCAGAGGTTCGCGAAGGTATTCCCGGAGATCACGGCCCGGTGGTTCACGCCCGCGACCGAGTTGTCCAGGGCGATGCGCATGCCCACGTAGCCGAGCTGCGCGACCAGCGACCCCGTCCCGATGTTGCGGATGGTGTTGCCCACGATCGAGTCGGCCGTGGCCGAGCCGAAACGGCCGCCGTCCACCGCGCTGACGTTGATCACCCCCGCGATGGCACTCGCCTTCGCCACCGCGTCGAACACGTTGTCGCGGATGACGTAGCCGAGCACCGCGCTCTGCGCGACGGTCATCTCCAGGTTGTTGATCCCGTTCGGCGCCGCGTTCACGAACCGGGTGTCGGAGACGCGCGTGGTCACGTTCGCCGTGGAGCCCGGCGCGTCACCCGAAGCCACGCTGATCGCGCTGCCGAAAAGGTTGGTGAACTTGCTCTCGAAGAGGTCGCCCGTGTCGCTGTCACGGACCGTGAACGCGACGGTCGCGCTCCCCGTGGCGGACACCGACACGGCCGCCGTCGCGTCGAGCTTGTTCTGGACCGTGGTGCCGTCCAGCGTCAGCGCGCCGCTCGACCCGCTGTTGGCCAGGCGCACGGCGAACGCACCCGAAAGCGGCCCGCCCGTATAGTCCACCAGCGACTTCTCGATCGAGTTGCTCCCCGTGAGGTTCGTCGCGATCACGCCGCCCGCGCCCGGCTGGTAGACGTGCACCGCCACCAGCTCCACCCCCGACGAGGCCGACACGTCCACGGCGTGGCCGGTCATCCCGTGCAGGTTCATCGAGCGGAGCACCAGGTTGGTCACGCCCGAGGCGAGCACCGCCGCGCCGCTCGTCCCGCTGATGCTCCCGCCCGAGCCGTTCCGGGTCTGCGAGCCGTCACCGGTCACCTGCACGCCGTTGACCGCGCCGGTGTTGCTCAGCACGATCCCGTTCACCGCGCCGGCGGCCGAGATGCTCTGGAACGACAGCCCGCTCGCGCCGATGGTGGTGTTCACCACGCTCAGCGCCGTGGCGCCGCTCGACGCGATCGTGTTGCCGGCGCCGGTCACGTTCACCGTGCCCCCGCCGGTCGCGCCGAAGCCCGTGCCCGTGGTGGTGGTGATCACCAGCCCGCCGCCGCCGAAGCTCACGGTCGCGCCGGCGTTGTTCGCCAGCGTCACGCCGTCGTTGGCGCCGGTGGCCAGCACCTTGGAGCCGCCGTTGAAGGCGATGCTCCCGCCGCTGTTGTTCTGCGCCAGGATGCCGCCGCCCGCGTCGGCGATGTCGCCCGACAGCACCAGCGTGCCGCCCGTGCGCCCGGTGATCGACGCCGCGTGCGTGCCGCTGCCGCTGATCGACCCGCCGTAGGTCACGTCCGCGTCGCCGCCCGACACCTGCACGCCGGCGCCCGCCGCGTTGCTCACCACGCCGCCCGGAGCGGCGAGGGTGCCGCCCACGTTCACCAGCCGCAGCCCGGCGCCCGCGCTGTTCGCCGACGAGAGCGAGGCGAAGGTCGCCGCCACGGTCCCGTTCTGCAGGTCGAGCGAGGGGCCGCCGATCGCCGCCACGTTCGTCGAGCCCGCCGTGAGGGTGCCGAAGCCGCTGCCGCCGATGCCGGCGCCCGCCGTCGAGAGGACGTTCACGCCCTGCACCGTGTTGCTGGTGCCCAGGCGGATCGTCGTCCCGGCGGCCGCATTCGTCACCGTCGGCGCGCTCCCGGCCTCCAGCAGCACGATGCTCTGGCCGTTCACCACCGCCGTCACGTCCGACGGCACGCCCTGGCCGGTGAGCGCCTGGCCCGCCTGCAGGGTGATCCCGGCGTCGTAGCCGGCGCTGGTGCCGTTGCCGTACAGCAGGAAGATGGTCTCACCCGGCGCCGAGGGGCCCTCGGCCGCGGCCAGCGTGCTGAACGGGCTGGCGTCGCGCCCGTCGCCCGCCTGCGCGTTGGCGTTGCTCACGTACCACACGCGCGTGGGAACGACCATCGTCACCGTCGCCGTGGCCGTAAGCGAGCCGTCCGTCAGCGTGTAGTCGAACGAGTCGGTGCCGGTGAACCCGGCCGGGCTCAGGTAGGAGAAGCTCCCATCGGCCGCCAGCGTGGCGGTGCCGCCGTTCGCGGTGGGCACCGTCTCGGCGACCACGCTCAGGCCCCCGGGCGTCTCCGTGTCGGTGTCGTTGGCCAGCACGCCCGGCGCGGCCACCGGGATGGTCACGTTGCCGATCGCCTGGAAGGTGTCCGCGTTCGCCACCGGCGGCGTGTTGGGCTGGATGACGGTCAGCGTGGCCGTCCCCTGCGCGTAGCCGATGCTGGCGGTGACCGTCACCGTCCCCGCCGAGACCCCCGTCGCCAGCCCGTTGGCGTCGATGGTCGCCACCGCCGAGTTCGACGTGCTCCACACCGCGGCGGGCCCGCTCACGGGGTTGCCGTGCAGGTCCAGGTAGCTCGCCGTGAACTGCGCCGTCTCGCCCACGTCCACCGAATCCACGGCCGGGCTCACCACCACCTGCGCGGGGATCCCGGTCTCGATGCGGAACTTGATCGGCAGCGTGCGGTCGTCCAGCAGCGGGATGAACTGCTGCGAGTCGACGTTCTTCAGCTCCTTGGCGGTGCCCACCACGTCCACGTCGGCGTAGCCCAGGCGGAAGGCACCCTGGAACACGCTGATGCGGTACATCTTGCTGGGATCGAGGTTGGAGCTGGACGTGTGCCAGTTGGCGATGTAGTGCTGCCCCGCTGCGTCCACCCGCACGTTCCCCGACCCGGTGCCGAAGGTGAAGGTGGTGATGATGGTGCCGCAGACGGTGCCCGCCAGCTCGCAGATCTCCACGCGCGGCTGCAGCGCCGCGTCGAAGGTCCCCGAGTACGAGGGACTCGACACCATCGGGGGAAGGAAGTAGAAGCCGGGCACCGCGCCCGCGTGGGCGGCGTCCGAGATCGTCGGACGCACGGTGTCGGGCGCCAGCGGCGAGCTCGAGTCGGCGGAGCACGCGGCGACCGCGAGTACGGCCGCCGCGGCGGCGACGCGCTTGAGTCGTAGCATGGGGTGGAACTCCTTCTCAGCGGGTACGGTTCGGGGCGGAGCGCCCCTCCACCCGGCGCGCCGCGGGGGCGGCACGGGTGGCACGGGAAACACACGCGGACGTGGCCGGGAGAGTGCTGCTGCGGAGGCCGTTGGCGGAGGACCCGCGAACGGATGACGAGAGCGGCGGCCGACGATTGGTGCGCGGGCGCCAAGGGCAGGTTGCACGCCCGCCGGAGGTCAGCGGATGCCGACCGAACGGAGGTGTTTAGATGCCAACGAGTTGCAGCTGCGGCGGTGCACGGAGTGCAAAGCGTCCATCAGGTGGAAGTCGAGACATGGATGTATCATAGTGTGGCTCCGGCGCAACACTTCGATACGAAACATCTGTCCTGCGGCCTGAAATGCGCTGTACGGCCCCAATACGGCTCGCCCAGCCCGCTCAGGCGGGCGCTGGAGCAGGCGCGGCGCCCCCCACCGGCCGTTCCATCAGGACGTAAACGTCGCCGTGGGTGCCCTTCTCCACGAATCCCAGGCGGTCGTACAGCCGCCGGGCCGGGTTGAACACCTCCACGTGGATGCTCACGGGCTTCCCCGCGGCGTCGCCCTCCCTGAACACCCTGCGCAGCAGCAGCGTACCGATCCCGCCGCTGCGAAACTCCGGCATCATCGCGATGTCCACGATGCGGATCTCACGCTCCCACACGTGCACGTACAGGCGGCCGGCGGGCTGGCCGCCCAGCAGGACCAGGTCGAAGCGGGCGCCGGTGTAGTGCTCCTGCCACCAGGCGTGCTGCGCCTCGAACTGCTGCAGCACGAACGTCGCCTTCTGCTCGTCGGTCCACGGCACCTGCGCCAGCTCGTCGGCGCGGGTGGTGGCGTAGAGCCGCAGCAGGAACGGCAGGTCGGCGTCGGTGATCGGGCGCAGGGTGAGGGTGCCGAACGGGGTCTGGATCATCTCTCGATGGGACGGGTGCCTGGGACGGGAACTCCACAGCAGTTTACGACAAAGTGTACCACCGGCGGCGCAAACGGGGCGGCCGAAAGGCCGCCCCGCTGCGTGCAACCAGCCGGCGCGAGCTACGGACGCTGCGGGAAGATCCCCTGCAGCGCGATGCAGAAGTTCAGCGTGAGGTAAGGCTGCATGTTGTTGTGCGGCAGCCCTCCGCCCGCGGGTGCGATCGACTGGACCGCCATCATCCCCAGCCCGCCCACCGGCGCGTACACCGGGTTGCCGCGCCCGAAGTAGCGGGTGGCCGGATCGGCGTTGTTCGCGTCGTCATCCGACGTCTGGAGGTTGTGGGTGTGCAGCGGAATCTCGCTCTGGAGCAGCGTGATGCTCTCCACCCCCGACATCTCGCCCAGGAAGCGCTCGGAAAGGCCCTGCCCCTGCCCCGGCTGCATCGGCGCGCTGCCCTGGAGGTCGGGGAGCGCGAAGGTGCTCTTGCCGTCGCCGCCGTAGTACGTGCCCAGCAACGAGAAGAGCGCCGTGTTCTGCGAGATCGGCATGAGCTGCCCGTCGCAGAACGCCCACCCCGTGGGTGGGAAGTTGAACGGGAAGATCCGGATCTCCGCCACGAATTGATCGGACATCAGCGCGCTCCTCAGGTTTGGCTCGGGAAGACCCCGAACAGCGAGATGATGAAGTTGATGCAGAGGAACGGCTGCGTGTTCTCGTGCGGCTGGCTCCCGCCGGCGGGCGTCACGGCCTGCGGCGAAAGCTGCACCGCCGACAGGTTCTGGACGTACGCGTCGCCCGCGGCCCGGGCTGGCGAGAAATCGGGGATCGGGTTGCGGGTGGTGGCGGTAACGCCCGAGCTCAGGAAGGCGTGGTTGTGGTTGGGGATCTGCTGGGTCGTCAGCGTCTCCTGCTCGGTCCCCGCCATCTCGCCGATCTGGTAGGTCGTGCCGTCGGGGCCGGTGCCCATGTGGACCGGAACACGGCTGGCCAGGTTCGGGAGGTTGAAGGTCTCCTCTCCGTCACCGCCGTAGGTGGTGCCGATCAGCTGGAAGAGAACGTCGTTCTCGGAGATCGGGAGCGTGGCGCCCTCGCAGAACATCCATCCATTAGGGGGAAAGTTCCCGGCGAACATCCGGATCTCTCCCACGTAGGGTTGTGCCATGGGGGTGGGTCTCCGTCAGTTCTGGGAGGGGAAGATGCCCTGCAGAGCGATGATGAAGTTCAGGACCAGGTACGGCATCATGTTGTTGTGGGGCTGACTTCCCCCCACCGACGTCACCATCTGGGCGCCCATGGCGGCCGCGCTCGCGAACGCGGCGTACACGTTGGCGCCGGCCTGGCCGAGCACGTTGTTGGTGGGGTCGTCGCTGTTGGCGACCGTGTTGGTCGCCTGCACCGTGTGGATGTGCGTGGGGAGCTGCTGGATGTTGACCGTCACGGAGGTGGATCCCGCCGCTTCGCCCAGCGTGTGGCCGTTGCCCATGTGGATGGGCACCCTACCGCGGATGTTGGGGAGCGCGAAGTTCGTCTGGCCGTTACCGCCGTACCGGGTCCCCAGGAGCGCGAACAGCGCCTGGTTCTGGTTGATCGGCAGCAACTGACCGTTGCACAACGCCCACCCTTTCGGTGGGAAGTTGAACGAAACGATCTTGATCTCCGATAGGAAAGGCTCGGACATTCACCGCCTCCTGCGTTGGGGGGTGGAAAATTGGGCCGGGACCGCCTTCGAGTCCCGGCCCAGGGGTACTGCTCAGATCGGTGGCTGCGTGCAGTTGGCGCCGTTGTTGAAGTTCACGGTTCCGGTCACGTTCCCGGTGCCCACCGTGTTCGCCGAGCTGATGCTCGCGCTCGACACCGCGCCGGCGCCCGCCCCCTCGACGCGGAAGGTGCCGAGGGAGTGCGTGAGGGTGAACAGGCGGCCCGCACCGTCGAGGGTGTTCGACCGCAGGTCCAGGCACATGGTCCCCGTCCCGGTAGCCGCCGACTCCGCGCTGAAGCGCCCGTTGTTCCCGGCCGCGGTGCTCTGCATGGTGTTGCTGAGCACCGTGGCGTTCAGCGTGGCACTGCCGCTGTTCGTGCCCACGCGCAGCCCCATCGCGGCCCGCGTGTCCAGGGTCGAGTTGGCGGTGAAGGTGTTCCCCGTAGCCTCCAGGTTCATCACGCTGTTGTCCTGCAGGTCGGTCTCCAGCCCGCGGCGGCCCGACTGGCCCACCGGTGCCGCCAGGGTACCGATGGTGTTGTTCACCAGCTTGATGTGCCCCGTGGCCGCCACGCGGGTGGAGAGCAGCACTCCCTGCCGCCACAGGTCGGTGATCTGGTTGTTGGCGATCACCACGCGGTGGGTCGTGGCGGCGGAGCTCTGCAGCGCCACGCGAATCCCGATGTACCCCAGGTCGGTCACGGCCGAGCTGGTGCCGCTGTTGGCGATCGTGTTCCCGGTGATGGAGTCCATCGCGGTGGTCCCGCCCAGCACCGCCGTGTCGAACGACTGCAGGTTGATGATGCCGGCGGTGAAGCTCGCGTTCGTCACGCCCGAGAACTGGTTGTCCTTGATCTTGTAGTTGAGCGTGCTCGACGCGTTGGCGCCAAGCTCCAGGTTGTTGGTGCCGTTCGCGGCCGCGTTCAGGAACCTGCTGTCGCGGATCGTCACGTTGACGGTCCCGGTCGATCCCCCGGTCTCGCCCGACCCGATCACCCAGGCGCTGCCGAACAGCCCCTGGAAGGTGCTGTTGAAGCTGTCACCCGTGTTGCTGTCGATCACGTTGAAATTCACCGTGGCGGTGCCGCCGGCCGACAGCGACCCCGCGGTGGTGCCGTCCAATTTGTCCAGGAAGCTGACGCCGTCCAGGGTGATGGTGGCGCTCTGGCTGCTCTGGACGAAGCGGGCGGCGTACGAGCCGTGCGTCGGCACCGCGGCGGGCGCCACGCTGTTGAAGTCGATCGCGCTGTTCCGCACCAGGTTGGTGCCCGTGAGGTTGGTCGCCGCGATCCCGGTGGCGCCGTTGCCGGTGGTGACCTCCACCCGCACGAACTCCAGGCTCGTGTTGGCGGTGCTGGTCAGGCTGAACGCCGCCGAGTCGGCCGCGGTCACACCGTTCAGCGTGAGGATCCCGCCGCTGCTGGCGGTGGAGCCGTCGCCGGTGACCTTGAAGCCGCCGGCGGTTCCGGTGTTCTCCACCTTCACCCCGACGCCCGACCCGGTGCCGTTCACGCTGCGGAAGGTGACGTTGCCGCTGCCGATGTTGGTGTTCTGGATGTTCACCACCCGGCCGCCGGCGGTGGACGCCACGGTGTTCGGAACGGCGCCCGTGCCGACGGTTACTTCGCCGCCACCCGTGGCGTTGAAGCCGGTGCCGCTGCTGGTCGTGATCGCCAGCCCGCCGTTGGTGAAGGAGATGGTGGCGCCGGTGTTGTTGGTCAGGTTCACCCCGGCGGCCGCACCCGAGCTGATCTTCTTGTTGGCGCCGCTGAAGGTGATGGTGTTGATGCCGCTGTTGTTGCCGGTCACCAGGATCCCGTTCGCCGCGGCCGACGGGTTGATGTCACCCGAGAAGGTGACCGACCCGCCCGTCTTCGCGCTCACGTTCACCGCCAGCTGCGAGGCGGCCGTGTTGGTGATGGTGCCGGCGTAGGCGAACGAGCCGTTGCCGCCGGTGACGAAGAAGCCGGTGCCCGTGGCTCCCGAGAGCACGTCGGCGTTCGTCCCCAGCGCCGGCGTGCCCGAGGTGGTCACGCCCGAGAGGAACACGTTGTTGGTGCCGCCGGTCGAGCGAACCTGCGTGAAGCCCGCGCCGGCCAGGGTGCCGGTGGTCAGGTTCAGCGCCTGCCCGGTGGTGTTGATCGCCACCTCGCTCACCGTGAGCGTGCCGAAGTTGTTGCCGGTGAGCGTGCCCGCGCCGCCCAGGATGAAGCCCTGCAGCGTGTTGGTGTTGCCCAGCGTGAGGCCGCTCACCACCGTGGGCCGGGTACCGTTGATGGTGGGCTGCGTCCCCGCGTCGGCCGGCCAGGTCACGTTCATCACCGCGGCGAAGGTCGCGCCCGTGGCGCCCTCGCCCACCAGGCGCTGGCCACCGAGGAGCGTGACGCCGCCCGTGTAGCTGGTCGCGCTGGAGTACAGGAAGACCGGCTGGTTGGCCAGCGGCTTGGTGCCCGCGGCGAACGCGCTCGACAGGTCCTTGAACGGCGTGGAGAGCCGCCCGTCGCCGTTCACCGCGGCGTCCGCGTCCACGAACCAGGCGATCCCGCTCACCGGCACGGTCACGGTCGCCGCCGCCGTGGTCCCGAAGCCGTTCGTCACCGTGTAGGTGAAGCTGGCGTTCGGCCCCGTGAAGCCCGCGGTCGGCACGAAGGTGAAGGTGCCGTTGGCGTTAAGCACGGTCGCGCCGCCGGTGGAGCCCACGAGCGCCACCACCTTGGCGTCGCCCGCGTCGTTCGTGGTCACGTTGAACCCGGTGCTCGTGGCGGTGTTGATCGGCACGTTGCCGAGCATGTTGGCCGGGTAGAGGTCGTTCACCACCGCCGGGCGCACGCCCACCGCGATAGTCACCTGCGCGTCGGAGGTGCCGCGCACGTTGCTGATCCGGTACTGGAAGGTGTACAGCCCGGTGAAGCCGGTGGGCGGCGTGAAGCTCACGCTGCCGTCGGCGGCCACTGACAGCGAGCCGCTGCCGTGCCCCGGCAGGGGGCTTACGGTGCTCCCGGCTGCATTGCTCGTCACCGTGCCGCCCAGGTCGCCGCCGCCGAACGACGCGACATTCGCCAGCGGGAAGCCGCGGGTGTCGTTCGTCATCACGTTGGAGGCGCCGAGCGCGGTGTTGAACGCCGCGTGCCACGGCTCGCCCGGCGCGCTGGTGGGCAGGGGTGCGTCGGCCACCGCGGTGGGCGGCGACTGCACCTGGAAGGAGTTGCTGGTGCCCGTCTCGGAGCCACCCGAACGCGTGGCGGTGAGCGTGTACGTCCCCGCCGCGGCGATGGTGATCGCGTGCGAGCTCAGAACGCCGGCGGTGAAAGCCGCCGACGTGCCGCTGGCGCCGGCCGGGTCGCTGCTGAAGTCCACGGTCCCGGTGAAGCCCGTCGCCGTGTTTCCGAACGCGTCCTTGGCTGTGACCTTGACGTTGAAGGGCGTGCCGGCGAGCTGGTCGGGGATGTTCCCCCCGGCCGCGGCCTCCACCGTGAAGCTGGCCACGCCGCCGGCGGTGAAGGTCACCTCGGCCGTGTCGGTCATCGCCACGCTGTTCAGCGTGCCCGACACCTTCACCTCGCCGACCACGGTGTGCGTCAGCTTGGCCGTGTAGGTGCCGTCGTTGTTGTCGACCACGGGGGTCAGCGTGCCGGCCGAGGCCGAGAGCGCCACGGTGCCGCCGCTGCTGGTGATGTTCGCGCTCGCCGCGTTCTTGAGCTGCACGGTGATCACCGAGGTGTCACCAACCGGCAGGCTCGCGGGCGCCGGCGTGATGGTGCTGGTCACCGGCGAGGCCGTGCTCACGATGATGGTGGCCGTGCCGGTGCGGGCGCCGCTGGTGGCGGTGATGGTGGCCGTGCCGTCGGAAACGGCCGTCACCAACCCGGTGTTCGCGTCCACCGTCGCGATGGCGTTGTCGCTGCTCGACCAGGTCACCGGCGCGCCGGGAACCGTCTTCCCCACCGCGTTGCGAACGGTGTCGGTGAGCTGCACGGTGGCGCCTGCGGCCACCTCCGAAATGGGGATGATGTACGGGCTGCTCGCGTGCGCCTCGCCGTCGGCGTACACGTCCACCCACCCGGACTGGTACTGCACGGGGGCGTTGACGTAGAGCTGGAAGCCGAAGGTGACCACGCCGGGATCGAGCTGCAGCACCCAGTTGACCGGCGCGGAGACCTCGTTCTGCGACAGGATGCCGTCGGGGCCGAGCGTGGCGCCCGAGTACTGGTGGTATTCCTGGTTGCTGGCGGTGAACATGCCCACCGAGCCCGAGGTCACCGTGACTTCGCCGTCACCGGACGTGGTGTTGGGGCCGTCGTGGAAGAAGATCCGGATCCCGTCGGCCGACGGCGTGGTGCCGTCGGTGGTGCCCATCCGCTGCGCGAGGAGGTTCTGCAGCGTCACGTCGAAGGAGAACTGGTTCCCGGCGACCACGATGTTGCTGCTGGTCACCTTCACGTAGACGTTCTGGTTCCCCACGATCATGTCGGCCCGGGCGCCGCCCGCCTGCTGCGCGCCGGGCGTGACGCACTCCACGGTGCGCGCGCGCACCTGCGCCACGCACTGCAGCTTGATCAGCCCCTCGGGCCCGTTCTCCAGCGGCGCGCCCACGCGGAAGCGCGACACGTCGCGGCCGGCCGCGTAGGCGCGGACGATGGCCACGTCGACGCTGGTGACCTTGCCGTCGCCGTTCACGTCGCCGCGCTCGGCCACGCTCACGCCCGCGGGGACCGGCCGGCCCACCAGGAAGTCGGCCACGATGCGCGCGTCGGCCGTGGTGACGCGGCCGTCGCCGTCCACGTCGCCGCGCAGGGGGGCGACGGGGGTGGTCTGCGCGGTGAGCGCGGGTACCGCGGCCAGCCAGGCCACGCCCGCGATCAAGAGGGTCCTGCTCAGGTTACGAAGCATGGGAGTGCGTCCCCTATTAGGTGGCGCGCGGACCCGTCAGGAGACGGCGCCCCGCGCGCGAAGAAGAACGAGGGTGGTTGGCGCTAGCGCTGGAAGATCAGGTAGCCGCTCTGCACCTGGCCGGTGAGGTCGGTGAACTCGCCGTCGGTGACCTCTTCGAAGCTCACCGAGAACTGCTCGCGCTTGACGTCGCCGCTGGCGGCGAAGGTCATGCGCAGAAGCGGCGCGCCCACGGTGCCGTCGAGGGCCGTGGCGGCGAAGCGGATGTGCCCGGGAGAAACCAGGTTCGCCACGCCGTCCACCCCGTCGGGGAGCGTCGCGCTCTCCAGCGTGAGCACGGCCGGGTCGAACACCACCTCGCCCTGGTAGCTGGCGAAGGTCAGCCCGCCGGGGATCTGCCGCAGCGCCAGCTCGGCCTTCACGCTGCTCCGGCTGCCGGATACCGAGATCTGCGGGTAGAGGCCGGAGCCCGCATTGGTGGGCAGGCCGCCGTTGCCGGTTTCCTTGTCGCTGCATGCGGCGAGCGAGAGGATGGCGGCGGCCGTGGCCAGCCAGCGGGTGCGGCTGCGCGTAAAGCTCATGAGGGACCTGCTCGCTCGGTGCGTGGAATCAATCCCGGTGGGAGCACCAGGAATTGGAGGCGTGGAAACGTTGGGTGGGACAGGCGGAGGGAGCTGCGCTGAAGCGCGACGTGCATCGCGGCAGCGTAGCACCACAATAGCCCCGTAAATGTCTATCCCGGAAGCCCCGGCGTCAAGTGTTAGCATAGACTTGCGCGATGGTGGGGCCGCTCCGCCGAACCCTCTCGCGAGGGCCGTTCGCCACCCTCCACGTGCGCGGCTCGTCCGGAAGGGTGGCGCGCGATCGTCCACGGTGTTGCAGGTTGCATCGGTTCGTTGCATCGATCCACGAGGTAGGGGTGGATGGCTCTGCGTTCCGCGGACATGTCGCGGGGCGCGGCAGGCCGGCATCACACCGGATGTACCGCGGTCCCCGACCAACGCCACGGGGCCGTAAATACCTGAAAAGACTGGCGTTCCGTATGCTGGTCCGAACTCGCCCGCCGCGTGGACGGGGTCCTTCCCACCCGCTCAGCGAGGACTCCGCGGCGACTGTCGCCGCCACGATGCCGCAGGGACAGTTGTCAACAAGTGGACCACCGGCGCGGCAACCGTACGGCGGGAAAGGAGGGCTCCGGAGATATGGATTTTCGGACACGTCGGGATGCGAGAGGATGTCCCGGTGTCGACGGCCCGGGACGGCACCACTGGGTGCGGCGAAACGTTTGGCGGGACGGGGGTTGCCGCGCCAGCGCCGGCCCAGCGCGGCAGGGCACAGGCTACTGTGTCGTACCGCGCGAACGGCCCGGCCGGGAGTCGCGCCAGGTGCAATCGGCCAATAATCCGCCGGCCCGAAGCATGTCGAGCTGAGGACACGATGCCCCAGATGTGAGTCGAAAACGTCTCACATGGACCATCCACGCCCCACTTCCAGGCTACGCCGCCTCGCGTCGCAGCACCTCGGCGATGCGCTCGCCGGCTTCGCGCAGGCGGTCTTCCGGCTCGATCAGGGCGAAGCGCACGTGGCCCTCGCCCTCGCGCCCGAAGCCCACGCCCGGCGATACCACCACCCCCGCCTCGCGCAGCAGGTGCCGCGCGAACTCCATCGACCCCATGTGCACGTAGTCGCCGGGGATCGGCGCCCACACGAACATCGTGGCCTGCGGCGGGGGGACGGGCCAGCCGCCGCGGTGCAGCCCCTCGATCAGCGCCTCCGCGCGGCGGCGGTAGACCTCGCGCGTCTCGCCCACGCACTCCTGCCCCGAGCGCAGCGCGTGCGCGGCCGCGATCTGGATCGGCTGGAAGATCCCGTAGTCGAGGTAGCTCTTGATCTTGGTGAGCGCCTGCACCATTGCGGTGTTCCCCACGCAGAAGCCCACGCGCCACCCGGCCATGCAGTAGCTCTTGGACATCGAGAAGAACTCCACGCCCACGTCCATGGCGCCCGGCACCTGCAGCAGGCTGGGCGGGTCCTGGCCCTGGAACGAGAAGTCGGCGTAGGCGAAGTCGTGGACCAGCAGGAGCCGCTCGCGCTTGCACAGCTCCACGGCGCGCGCCAGCAGCTCGGGGGTGGCGCTGAGGGTGGTGGGGTTGTTCGGGAACGACAGCACCAGCACCTTCGGCCGCGGCCAGGTGGACTGGCACGCCGCCTCCACCGCCGAGAGGAGCGCGTCGCCCACAACGTAGCCGTCTTCATCCCCCACCAGCGGGATGGAGTGCACGCGGCCGCCGGCGAAAACCACCGAGTAGTAGTGGATCGGGTACGCGGGCGAGGGGACGATCACCGTGTCGCCGCTGTCGAGGAGCGCCAGCATCAGGTGCGCGAGGCCCTCCTTGGCGCCGATGGTCACCACCACCTGCGTCTCGGCGTCGAGCGTGACGCCGTAGCGGCCGGCGTAGTGCTCGGCCATCGCCTCGCGCAGCCCGTAGATGCCGCGCGACGCGCTGTAGCGGTGGTTGCGCGGGTCGGCCGCGTTGGCCACCAGCTCGTCCACGATGTGCCCCGGCGTGCCCAGGTCGGGGTTCCCCATCCCCAGGTCGATCACGTCGTGGCCCGCGGCGATGCGCTCCTGCTTCTCGGCGTTCACCTGCGCGAACACGTACGCGGGGAGTTGCGAGAGTCGCGGGAAGTCGGCCGCGCTCTGCGGCGGCCACGGGGTGTCGGGGGTGATGCTATCGGTCATCTGCTCCGGTCCATGTACGGTTGAACGGGACGCGACCCGGCCGATGCAGCGTTCGGCCAGGCCGGCGTTCCCGTGGGGTTGATTCGAGGTCGGCGCGGGATGCAGGTTTCTCGCCGTGGACCGATCGAAGGAACCTCAGTGCGCGCGAAACGAGAAACGCCGCCCCGGCAGCGAGTGCCGGGGCGGCGTTTCACCTCATCCGAACCTGCGTCAGGACGCGGGCTCGGGCTCGGCGGGGGCGGCGATGGGCACGCGGAGCTGGTGCGGGGCCGCGGCGATCGCGGGCGCGGGCGCGGCGTGCCGGGCAGCCGGCGGCTGAGCCGCCGCGGGGCCGGCCAGCAGCTCGCGCAGCCCGCCCAGCGAGGCCATCAGGCTGGTGGCTTCGTAGGGAAGGTACACCACCTTCTCGCCCTTGCCGCCGCCGATCGTCTTCAGCGCGTCGATGTAGCGCATCCCGATCAGGTACGAGGCGGGGTTCGATGCCTGCCCGCCGAGCGACTCGGTGATCAGCCTCACCGCCTCGGCCTCGGCCTGGGCCACGCGCACGCGGGCCTGCGCCTCGGCCTCGGCGTTCATGATGCGCGCCTTCTGCTCGCCGGTGGCGCGGGCGATCTGCGCCTCGCGCATCCCCTCGGCCTCGAGGATGGCGCTCTGCTTGGACGCCTCGGCGGTGAGCACCGCCGCGCGCTTGTCGCGCTCGGCGCGCATCTGCTTCTCCATGGCGTGGCGGATCTCGGCGGGCGGGCTGATGTCCTGGATCTCCACCCGGTTCACCTTGACGCCCCACTTGTCGCTGGCGCTGTCCAGGATCTGCCGCAGCGCGGTGTTCACCTTGTCGCGCGAGGAGAAGAGCTCGTCCAGGTCCATCTCGCCCACCACGTTGCGCAGGCTGGTCTGGGTGAGCTTCTCGATGGCCGCCGGAAGGTCGGCGATCTCGTAGACGGCGCGGCGCGGGTCGGTGATCTGGAAGTACAGCATGGCGTTGATCTCCGTGGCGACGTTGTCGCGGGTGATCACGTTCTGCCGGGGGAAGTCGTAGAGCTGCTCGCGCAGGTCGATCTTGCGCGCGCCCTCGCGCCGGTGGATCAGCTGCCCGCCCACCTCGGTGGTGTAGCGCCACATGATGCGGCGCGGCTGGTCGACCAGCGGGATGATCACGTTGATCCCCGAGTCGAGCGTCCGGTGGTAGCGCCCCAGCCGCTCGATCACCATGGTCTCCGCCTGCTGCACCACGGTGAAGCCCATCGCCACCAGGACCACCGCCAGCACCACCAGCGCCATCACCAGAACCAGAACGCCCATCGTTTCACCCCTCCATGAATGGATGCCTGGCGACCGTGAGGGTCACCCCCTGGACCTCCACCACCACCACCTGCTCGCCGGCCGCGATCGGCCGCCCGTCCGCCGCCACCGCGCGCCAGTCGTCGCCGCCCACCGCCACGCGGCCGGGGCGGAGCGCGTCCATCACCGGCTCGCTCACCAGCCCCACTGCCCCGTGCAGCGCCGCCACGTTGGTGGGCACCTGCCGCGACGCTGGGTGCAGCAGGGCGTCCAGCAGCGGACGCGCCTTCACCAGCGACAGGAGGGCGGCGGCGCCGAACAGCGCGAGCTGCCCCACGAGCCCCACGCCCAGCGCGGCGGCGAGCGCGGGGACCAGCGCGGCCACCGCCAGCGCGATCAGGAACGCGGTGCCGGTGAGGACTTCGCCGATCAGCAGGGCGATGGCCGCAAGCGCCCAGATGAGCCACGCGTGCATGCGAATGCCGGGTGAGGTGGAGCGAACGCGCGAGAGAGCGGACGGCGCGGGGGGCCGCGCCCGGAGCGGAGCAAATGTTTTCGTGAAGCCCACGGGAAACGTCGCATCGCACCCCCCTTCCGGGCAAGTGGGGCCCGGGCGCGAAAACGCCGCCCCGGCAGCGAGTGCCGGCGCGGCGTTTCATGGTTCGCGCGTCAGCGCCGCGTCAGTCCGCGGACGCCTCGGCCTCGGGGCCCTGCTGCTCGACGGCGAGCACCTCGAACGGGACCACGGAAACCTTCTTGCGCTTCTTGTCCTTGCGGCCGAACAGCACGGTCCCGTCCACCAGGGCGAACAGGGTGTCGTCGTTGGCGCGCTGGACGTTCTCGCCGGCGTGGAACTTGGTGCCGCGCTGCCGGATCAGGATGTTCCCCGCCAGCACGCGCTCGCCGCCGAACTTCTTCACGCCCAGGCGCTGGGCGTTCGAATCGCGGCCGTTGCGGGTAGACCCGCCGCCCTTTTTGTGAGCCATTGCTTTCTACTCCCCCTCAGCCGAGGCTGATCTCGGTGAAGCGCACCTCGGTGAACCCCTGCCGGTGACCCTGCTTCCGGCGGTAGTTCTTCCGGCGCTTGTGCTTGAAGATGATGATCTTCTCGCCGCGGCCGTGGCGCACCACCTCGGCCGAGACCGAGGCTCCACCCAGGACCGGCGTGCCGACCTTGATGCTGTCGCCGTCGGCGCCGAGAAGGACGTCGTCGAACTGGACCGTCTGCCCCGGCTCGCTGTCGAGCAGCTGAACACGCAGGGTCTTCCCCGGCTCGGCGCGGTACTGGTGGCCGCCGATGCGGATGATGGCGTACATGTGGTTCCGAGACTCCAGTGTAGCGGACGGAACTTGCCCGAAAAACAAACAAGACGCTGAATATCGCCAGACTTGCCGGAATAGTCAACCCGGCAAGCCCCGTGATATCCAGCGCCGACGCGATGAACTTCGCCTCCCGGGCGTCCGTCCGTGGCTCCAGAGGCGGCGTCGTGCCGAACAATGTAACTCACGCGCGCCGAACCGTATACCCCCCGCCCCACCTCGGCCGCGGAGCAGCCGGAAGGAAGGACCCGTCCGGACGCTGTCCCGTACGGCGCGCGTGCGCGGCGGGTCCGTGTCGCGCGCCCATAGTCTCCCACGCAAGTGCAGCGGCGACAGGGAGATGGCTCGTCATGCAGCGCCCGAGCACCGGCGGCTGAAGCCGCAGCAACAACTACGAAAAGCCTCGCAAACTGCGCGAGGCTTCACCCTGACGATGCCCCCGATCGACGAAGCCCCCGCCGTGGCATCGGCGGGGGCTTCATTCGATCGACCTCGATCCCTGTACTGCGCCGCCGCGGACGCTCAGCCGAAGCTGTACTTGGACGAGAGGTCCTGGTGGCTCACGGCGGAGACGAGCTTGAACTCGTCCTGCGGGAGGAGCGGGTTGTCGCGGAGGGCGACCTTCATCCCCAGCGACTTCTCCATCGTCCGGGTCCACCCGCTCTCCTCCTCCAGCACGTAGAGGGCGACCACCGGGTGCACGCGCACCACCAGGTGCTTCTCCTTCCCCTCGGCCCAGGCGCGGCGGATGGCCCGCTCCACGCGGCGGATCACCGTCTCGGGGGTGAAGATTCGGCCGGTGCCGGCGCAGGTGGGGCAGCCCTCGGTCTGCGAGTGGTAGAGCGAGGCGCGCACCCGCTGGCGCGTCATCTCGATCAGCCCCAGCTCGCTCACCTGGAAGGCCTTGGTGCGCGCCCGGTCGCGGGAGAGGTGCTGGCGGAGCTCCTGCAGCACCTTCTCGCGGTTCGCCTTCGTCTCCATGTCGATGAAGTCGCAGACGATGATCCCGCCCACGTCGCGCAGCCGCACCTGCCGCGCGATCTCGCGCGCCGCGTCCACGTTGGTCTTCAGGATCGTCTTCTCGGGATCCTTCTTCCCCGTGTAGCGCCCCGTGTTCACGTCGATGGAGACCAGCGCCTCGGTGGGCTCCACGATGATGTAGCCGCCCGAGGGGAGGTTCACGCGCCGCTGGAAGGCGTCGCGGATCTCCCCCTCGATGTCGTACCTGTCGAAGAGGGGCTTGGCGTCGGTGTACAGCTGGACGCGCTCGATCAGCGACGGGTCGACCTGCTCCAGGTAGACGCGCACGTCGTCGAACACCTGCTGGCTGTCCACGATGAGCGAGTCGACCTTCTGGCTGAAGAGGTCGCGGATGATGCCGGCCACCAGCTTGGCCTCGCGGTGCACCACGGCGGGGGCGCGCGAGCGGGCGGCCTTCTTCTGCATCTGCTTCCAGAGCCCGATCAGGCTCTTCAGCTCGCGCTCGAAGGTCTCGCGGGTGAGCTCCTCGCCCACCGTGCGCACGATCACCCCGCCCGACTTCGGCGGGAGGCTCTCGCGGGCCAGGGCGCGCAGCCGCGAGCGCTCCTCGCGGTCCTCGATCTTGCGGGAGACGCCCACGTGGTCGCTCCCCGGCATGTACACCAGGAAGCGGCCGGGAAGGGAGATGTGCGCGGTGACGCGGGGGCCCTTGGTGCTGATCGGCTCCTTGGAGACCTGCACCAGCAGCTCCTGCCCCTTCTTGACGATGTCCTGGATCGGCGGGAGCGCGCGGCGGGCGCGCCCTCCCCCGCCCCCGCCGCCGTTGGCGGCCTCGTCGTCGTCGGCCGCGGGCGCGGCACCGGGCTCCTCGTCCTCGTCGTCCTCGTCCACGGCCACGTCGCTGACGTGCAGGAACGCCGCCTTCTCGGTGCCGATGTCGACGAAGGCGGCCTGGATGCCGGGAAGGACGGCTTCGACCCGCCCCTTGTAGATGTCGCCCACCATCCGGGCCGCGTCGGGCCGGTCAACCATGAGCTCGACCAGCACGTCGTCTTCCAGGATGGCGACGCG
>DASQLJ010000222.1:0-4550 GCA_035630095.1 Longimicrobium sp. | reverse complement strand
GTGGCGAGATGGCGCGCATGCGAGCGCGCTTCGGTATATCTTCGGTGAGCAGCCAACCTCCGGGGACTTCATGGATGTGTCCGACAAGCTCGCCGTTCTCGCCGACGCGGCGAAGTACGACGCCTCGTGCGCCAGCTCGGGCTCCAGAGGCCGCCGCGCGCCGAAGGAGGGCATCGGCTCGACGGAGGGGATGGGCATCTGCCACAGCTACACGCCGGACGGGCGGTGCGTGTCGCTGCTCAAGATCCTGCTCACCAACGTCTGCGTGTTCGACTGCGCGTACTGCATCAACCGGAAGAGCAGCGACGTGCGGCGCGCGCGCTTCACCGTGGGCGAGGTGGTGACGCTCACCCTCGACTTCTACCGCCGCAACTACATCGAGGGGCTGTTCCTGAGCTCGGGGATCATCCGCGACCCCGACTACACGATGGAGCAGCTGGTGGAGGTCGCCCGCACGCTGCGGCGCGACCACGGCTTCGCGGGCTACATCCACCTGAAGGCGATCCCCGACGCCTCGCCCGAGCTGCTGGACGAGGCGGGGCGCTGGGCCGACCGGCTGAGCCTGAACGTGGAGCTGCCCACGCAGGAGAACCTCGACCGGCTGGCGCCCGAGAAGAAGCTGGTGCAGATCACCGGCGCCATGGGCCGCATGCGCGAGCGCATCGACGAGGCGAAGGAGGAGGCGCGCCGCCCCGGCCGCGCGCTCCCCGTGTTCGCCCCCGCCGGCCAGAGCACGCAGATGATCGTGGGGGCGACGGACGCGCCCGACGCCACCATCCTCTCCACCGCGAGTGACCTGTACGCCGGCCCCGAGCTGCGGCGCGTCTACTACTCCGCCTTTTCACCGATCCCGCACGCGGCCGACCACCTCCCGGCGAGCGCCGCGCCGCTGGTGCGCGAGCACCGGCTCTACCAGGCCGACTGGCTGATGCGCTTCTACGGCTTCGGCGCGGCGGAGCTGACCACGCCCGAGCGGCCGAACCTGGACCTGTCGCTCGACCCCAAGCTGGCGTGGGCGCTGCGCAACCGCGACCGCTTTCCGGTGGACGTGAACCGCGCGCCGCGGGAGGAGCTGCTGCGCATCCCCGGCCTGGGCGTGCGCAACGTGAGGCGCATCCTGGCCGCGCGCCGCTGGCACCGCATCCGCACGGCCGACCTGGCGCGCCTCAAGATCCCGCTCCGCCGCACGCTGCCGTTCATCATCACCGCCGACCACACCCCCACGCTGCTCGACGCCGCCGACCTGCGCGACCGCACCGCGCCCTCCCGCGCGCAGACGGACCTTTTCGACCTGACGACGGCCGCGCATGGCGAGCTGTAGCGCAACGCCACAAGGTCCGCCTTCGCGGAATGCCGAGACAGGATGTGGTGCGAGACAGCCAACGCGCGGCAGGGCAGATCGCGAATTTGCGAGTGAACTCGCGGCTACAACGGCACACAGTCCGCCTTCGCGGACTTCTCCGGGCGCAAGCGACGGCGCGACGCGCGAAGTTCACCCCCTCTCCCGCGAAGCGGGGCGCGAAGCGGGGGAGGGGGCCGGGGGGAGGGGGCCAGCCGCAGCGTGGATGATCCTCGCTCCCCGCGCAGACGGGGCGACCCGATGATCCGTGCGAGCTTCGCACCGACGTTCGCCGGGTGGCGGGCGGCCGCGCGGCGCCTGCTCGAGGATGGCGTCGCGCCAGAGGCCGTGCTGTGGGAGGCGGACGGCGGCGAGCAGGCGGCGCTCGACGGGTTCGCGGCCGAGGCGCCCGCGGCTTCACCCGACGCGGCGCCGTCCGCACGGTTCCGCGTGCCGCGGCGCTTCTTCGAGCTGGCGGAGGCCGTGGCCTGCCACGCGGACGGCGAGCGGTGGGCGCTGCTGTACCGCGTGCTCTGGCGGCTGAACCAATGCGAGCCGCACCTGCTGGAGGTGGCGATGGACCCCGACGTGCACCGGTTGCTGCGGATGGAGAAGGCGGTCCGCCGCGAGGTGCACAAGATGCACGCGTTCGTCCGCTTCAAGGAGGTGGAGGAGGACGACGGAACCGCCCACTTCGTCGCCTGGTTCGAGCCCGAGCACCGGGTCGTGGAGCGCGCCACGCCCTTCTTCGCCGAGCGCTTCGCGTCGATGCGCTGGTCGATCCTCACGCCGCTCGGCTGCGCGCGGTGGGACGGCGAGTCGCTGGTGTTCACCCCCGGCCTCCCCCGCTCCGCCGCGCCGGGCGACGACGCGCTGGAGCCGCTGTGGCGGACGTATTACCGCAGCACCTTCAACCCCGCGCGCGTGAGGACCAACGCCATGCGCGCGGAGATGCCCGTCCGCTACTGGCGCAACCTCCCCGAGGCGCGGCAGATCGGCGAGCTGGTCCGCGAGGCGCCGCAACGCGTCCGCCGCATGGTGGAGCGCCAGGGCCTCCCGCCCGAGCTCGCGCGCCCGCCGCGCCGGAATGCCGAGGATTGATCACGCAGACGTCGCAGAGAGCTGTGCGAGGCTCTCTGCGACTTCTACGTCTTCTGCGTGAGACTTGCTGTAGATGAATCGGTCGACAACGAAGGCACCGGCGTCGATCCGCACATCATCATCCCCACGATGGGAGAACGCGTGACCGACGAGACGCGCCCCGCCCACCACGGACCCGACGGGCGGTTCCGCATCCCCTGGCCGCTGGAGATCGCGGACCAGCGCAGCGGCGGCAGCATCTTCCGCTGGCAGTGGGAGCGGCTCACGCACAAGCGCGCGCCCAACCCGCGCCCCGAGCAGGTGCCCGTCGTCCCGCACGCCGTCGCGCAGCCCCGCGCGGCCGAGGGCGAGATCCGCGTCACCTGGGTGGGCCACGCGAGCTTTTTGATCCAGGCGGCCGGCCTGAACCTGCTCACCGACCCGCACTGGAGCCGCCGCGCGTCGCCCAGCCAGCGCATCGGGCCGGCGCGCTTCCAGGAGCCGGGCGTGCCCTTCGACGCGCTGCCGCCGATCGACGCCGTCCTCCTCTCGCACGATCACTACGACCATCTCGACCAGGGCACCGTCGAGCGCCTGCACGCCCGCCACGGCAACGCGCTGCGCTGGATCACGCCGCTCGCCTACCGCCGCTGGTTCGCCGGCGTCGGCGTGACCAGCGTCACCGAGCTGGACTGGTGGGACGAGGCCGACGTCGGCGGCATCCGCGTCGTCTGCGCGCCCGCGCAGCACTGGACGCGGCGGAAGCTGAAGGAGATGAACGACCGGCTCTGGGCCTCGTACGCGCTGCTGCTGCCGGACGGAAAGCGCATCTATTTCGGCGGCGACAGCGGCTATTTCCGGGGATACCAGGAGATCGGCAGCCGCCTGGGCCCGTTCGACGTGAGCATGATTCCGATCGGCGCGTACGACCCGCGCTGGTTCATGGCTCCGGCGCACATGAATCCGGAGGAAGCGGTGCGCGCCTACCGCGAGCTGGGCGGCCGCGGCGCCTTCGTCCCCATGCACTGGGGCACCTTCCGCCTCACGGACGAGGACCCGCTGGAACCCCCCGTCCGCGCGCGCGTCGCGTGGGACGCGGCGCACCTTCGCCCCGCCGACCTCCACGTGCTCCGCCACGGCGAAACGCTCGTGCTGGGTGATGGATGACGCTCCCGTCGCCGAGGCAATCAAGAAAGCATGTCATCCTGAGGGCGCTCGCGCCGATCCCACCCTCGCGACGAACCCTGCGCGCCCGAAGGATCTAAAGCCGGCGCTCGGAATCCAGCCCGCCCGCCGCTCGAGTTCCCTTCCGTTATCGAATCGCATCGAAGAAGCCCTCGTCGCTCGACAGGTCACGCCACGTCGGGTTCGCCCGCGAGATGAGAGCGACCTCCTTCGCTCGAACCCACGCTTTGATCTGCTTCTCCCGGGCGACTGCCGCCGCGATGTTCACCGTCTCCTCGAACCAGACGAGTTGGGTGATGTTGTATTTGGCCGTGAAGCCGGGTACCGACTTGTGCTTGTGCTCCCACACGCGCCTGACGAGGTCGTTGGTAACCCCCACGTACAGCGTACGGCTCGCGTTCGTCAGGAGATAGACGTAGAAGGAATTCATCTGCAGTGAGTGGGAGTGAGGTGCGGCGAGCGTAGTGATTCGCGATGCCGGCTATAGGTCCTTCGGGTGCCGCCGAGCACCTGTGCGAGCGATGATAAGTCGCCGCGGCACCGCTCAGGATGACATACCTGGTGGCAAGGAGCCGGAAGCATACGGCGTGTTGGCGGTGGGCACCACAACACATTCGAGGGCCCGCGACTTGCCTGCCCCTCGGGTTCGCTTGAACCCGATCCCGGACTGGCCGATGAACCGACGCACCGCACTTCAGCGCGCCGCACGCGCGTCCGCATTCGTCCTCGCTTCCACGCTCGCCGCCGCCTGCGCTTCAGGCGGCGGAGGCGGGGGAGCCGTCCCGCCGTCCGGCCCCGCGCCACGGGCCGCGGCGGGGTTCGCCGGCTTCGACACCGGCATCTACCCCGGCGACGCGGTGATGCGCGCGTGGCGCCAGGCGTCGCCGTACGTGTGGGTGGGCTACTACCTGCCGGCGCCCTGCCACCGCGACCCGTCGTGGTCCGG
>DASQLJ010000221.1:0-16937 GCA_035630095.1 Longimicrobium sp. | reverse complement strand
GCGCGGCGGCTGCACACCTCGCACGCGTTCCACTCCGCGGCGATGGACCCGGTCCTGGACGCCTTCGCGGCCGAAGTGCGGAAGGCGCGTCCCGGGGCGCCGTCCCTCCCCTTCGTCTCCAACCTCACCGGCGACTGGATCACGGCCGCCCAGGCGGCGGATCCGGGCTACTGGGCGCGCCACCTGCGCGAGACCGTGCGCTTCGCCGACGGCGTCGGGACGCTGCTGGACGACCCCGCCCGCGTGCTGCTGGAGGTGGGCCCCGGCGAGACGCTGGGCACCTTCGCCCGCCGCCACGAGCGCGCGGACGGCGGGCGCGTGATCGTCCGCTCGCTCCCGCGCGCCGACCGGCCGGACGACAGCGCGCTGACCGTGCTGGAGGCCGCGGGCGCCCTCTGGACGGCGGGCGTCGAGGTCGACTGGTCCGCCCTCGGCGGCGGCGCGCGGCGCCGCGTCCCGCTCCCCACCTACCCCTTCGACCGGACGGAGTACCGCGTGCTCCCGAAGCGCGCGCCGTCCGCCGTGCAGCCTGCCGCGCCCGGCGGCGCGGCCGCTCCGCCCCGCATCCTCGAGCCGGAGACCGAGCCCGTGGCAGCTACATCCATCCAGGCCCCGGACCGCCGTTCCCGCGTGGCCGCGGCCGTCGCCGGCCTCTTCGCCCGCCTGCTGGGAACGGAGGCGGCGCGGCTGGACCCCTCCGCCAGCTTCCTGGAGCTGGGCGCGGATTCGCTCCTGCTGATGCAGGCCAGCCGCACCATCGAAAGCTCGTTCGGCGTCAAGGTGCCGTTCCGCAACCTGCTGGAGGGGCTGTCGACCGTCGACGACCTCGCCGGCCACCTGGACGGCGCCCTTCCCGCGGACTTCGCGCTCCCCGGCGAGCCCCCGGCGCCCGTGGAGACCGAAGCGCCCGCCGCCGTGGCGGCCGTCGCGGCGCATCCCGCGGCGGCGTCCGTCCTGGCCGCGCCGGCGGGTGCGCCCATCGCCGTGCAGGCGCCGCGGCCCTACACCGGCACGGGGGGCGAGGGCGGCGGGCTGCAGGACCTGTTCGCGCAGCAGCTGGCTGTCATCCACCGCCAGCTGGACCTGTTGGGCGGCGCCCCGGCGCAGCAGCCTCCGCAGGCGCCCGCCGCCAGCGGCGGGAACGGGCATCACGGACCGGGCGGATCCAGCGGCTCGAACGGGTCCCATGGCTCGAACGGGTCACACGCCCCGGCCCCCGCAACGCGGCCGGAGCGGGTGCAGGCGGCGTCGGCCGGGCTGGACAGGGAGGAGGCGCCGGCGTCGCACGGGCCGCACCGGCCGGTGAGCGCCACGCGGGGGCTGGGCGGGGGCTACACGGAGCGGCAGGCCGCGCACTTCGCGCGGCTGGTGGAGCGCTACACGGCCCGCACGCGGCGCAGCAAGGAGTACGCGGCGGAGAACCGCCCGCACCTCTCCGACAACCGCGCGTCGCTCAACTTCCGCCTGGCCACCAAGGAGCTGATGTACCCGATCGTCGGGGAGCGCTCCGCGGGCTCGCGGCTGTGGGACCTGGACGGCAACGAGTACGTCGACTTCACCATCGGCTTCGGCGTCCACTTCTTCGGGCACCGCCCCCCCTTCGTGGTGGAGGCGGTGGAGGAGCAGCTGCGGCGCGGCTTCCACCTGGGCCCGCAGAGCGACCTGGCGGGGCGGGCGGCCCGGCTCCTCGCCGAGCTGACGGGGATGGAGCGCGTCACCTTCTGCAACACCGGGAGCGAGGCGGTGATGACCGCGCTGCGCATCGCGCGCACGGTGACCGGCCGGGAGAAGGTGGTGCTCTTCGACGGCTCGTACCACGGCTGCTTCGACGGCATCCTGGCGCGCCCCGCCGGCGGTGGGAAGGACGGCGTGCCGCGCTCGCGCCCGATCGCCCCCGGGACGCTGCAGGGGATGGTGGACGGGGTCGTCGTCCTCCCCTACGGCGCGCCCGAGACGCTGGCCTGGATCGAGGCCAACGCCGCGGAGGTCGCCGCCGTGCTGGTGGAGCCGGTGCAGAACCGCAACCCCGAGTTCCACCCGCGCGAGTTCCTGCGCGACCTGCGCGCGCTCACCGCGCGCACCGGCGCGGCGCTCGTCTTCGACGAGATGATCACCGGGCTGCGGCTGGAGGCGAAGGGGGCGCAGGGCTTCTACGGGATCGAGGCCGACCTGGCCACCTACGGCAAGGTGATCGGCGGCGGCTTCCCGCTGGGCGTGGTCGCCGGCCGGGCGCGCTTCATGGACGCCATCGACGGCGGCGCGTGGCGCTTCGGCGACGACAGCTACCCCGCGGCGGACCAGACCTTCTTCGCCGGCACCTTCTGCAAGCACCCGGTGACCATGGCGGCCGCCTGCGCCGTCCTGCGCCACCTGCAGGAGCGCGGGCAGGCGCTGTACGACGAGCTGAACGCGCGCACGGCGCGGCTGGTAGCCGACCTGCGGCGGGTGATCGCCGAGGAGGGCGCGCCGCTCCACATCCTGAGCTGCGCCTCGCTCTTCCACTTCCGTCCCGACCCGCAGAACCCGTTCGGCGACCTGCTCTTCCACCACCTGCTGGAGCGGGGGGTCTACATCTGGGAGGGGCGCGCCTGCTTCCTCTCCACCGCCCACACCGACGAGGACTGCGCGCGGCTGGTGGCGGCGTTGCGCGACAGCATCCACGCGCTCCGCGAGGGCGGCTTCCTCCCGGAGCGGCCGGGTCCGGACGGCGGAGCGTCGAGCCGCGCGGGCGGGGATCCGGCTCCCGCCGCGGCCCCGGCCGGGGGAGACGAGGGCCGCGCGTTCGACCTCACGCCCGCGCAGCGGCAGATCTGGGTCCACGCCCAGCTCGGCGACGACGCGTCCCGCGCGTACAACGAGCAGATCGTGTTCGGCCTGCGCGGGCGCTTCGACGCGGAGGCGATGCGGGCGGCGACGGAGGACCTGATGCGCCGCCACGAGGCGCTGCGCCTGGTGTTCGACGCCGCGGGCGAGTGGCAGCGCGTGGCCGACGACCTCCCCGTGCCCTTCGCCGTCGAAGCGGCGGCGGAGACGGACGGGGCGCTGGCGGCGGCGATGGACCGGGCGGTGCGCCTGGTCTTCGACCTGCGCGCCGGGCCGCTCTTCCACGTGCACGTCCACCCCCGCGGCGGCGAGCGCCACGCGGTGCAGCTGGTGGTGCACCACCTGCTGGCGGACGGATTTTCCGCGCCGCTGCTGGAGGGCGACCTGCTCACGGCGTACCGCGCCCGCCTGGCCGGCCAGGCGCCGGTATGGGAAGCGGCGATGCAGTTCAGCGAGTACGCGGCGCTGCTGGCGGAGCACGCGGAGGCGCACGGCGAGCGCGAGGCCCAGTGGCTGGAGCGCTTTCGCGGCGCGCAGCCGCTGGAGCTTCCCGCGGACCGCGCGCGCCCGCGCTTTCCCACCAACCGCGCCGCGACCCGGGTGCTCACCCTGGGCGCGCCGCTGGTGGGCCGGCTGCGCGAGCTGGGGCGCCGCGAGGGGTGCACCCTGTTCAACACCCTGCTGGCCGGCGTGCTGGCCACGGCGCACCGCCTTTCGGGGCAGGACGACGTGGTGGTCGGCATCCCCTCCGCGGGGCGGCCGTTTCCCGGCTCGCACACGCTGGTGGGCGACTGCGCCGACGTGCTCCCCATCCGCAGCCGCGTAGCGGACGGGCAGGACGGGCGCGGGTTCCTGAAGGCCGTGCGCGGCGCGCTGCTGGACGCGTACGAGGACGAGGTGTTCGCCTACACGCGGCTGCAGGACAGGCTGCGGCTGCCGCGCGGGCCCGGAAACCCGCCGCTGATCTCGCTGGTCTTCAACCTGGAGCCCCGGCCCCCCGCGGCGGACGCGGACGGGGCGGAGGACGCGGTGCAGGTGGAGGCAGTGGGCGGATCGACGCCGTTCGCCAAGTTCGACCTGACCATCGACACGCTGGACCTGGGCGGCGAGGTGGCGCTGATCGCGCTCTACAACGCCGACCTGTTCGACGGCGCCACCGTCGAGCGGCTGCTGGAGCGGCTCGAGGGCGTGCTGGAGCAGCTGGCCGCCGAGCCCGGGACCCGGGTGGACGCGCTGGAGCTGCTGGGCCCCGCGGAGCGCCGGCTGATCCTCGACGAGTGGAATCGCACGGACGCGCCGTTCCCGGACGACCGCTGCCTGCACCAGCTGTTCGAGGCCCACGCCGCCCGCGCGCCGCACGCCACCGCCGTGGTCTACCAGGAGCAGCCGCTTCCCTACGGCGAGCTCGACGCCCGGGCCAACCGAATGGCGAACCACCTGGCCGCCCTGGGTGTGGGCCCCGAGGTGCGGGTGGGGCTGTGCCTGGAGCGCGGGCCGGACCTGGTGGCCGCCATCCTGGGCGTGCTTAAGGCCGGCGGCGCCTACGTGCCGCTGGACCCGGCGTACCCGGCCGAGCGGCTGGCGCGGATGCTGGAAGGGTGCGGCGTGGCCGTCGTCGTGACCCAGGACGCGCTGCGCCCCGCGCTCCCCGGCGTGGACGGCGTCGCCATCGTCAGCGTGGACGGCGACGCGGACGCCATCGCCGCGGCGAGCGCGGCGGCCCCGGCTACGGGGGTGGAGCCGCGCAACCTGGCGTACGTCATCTTCACCTCCGGCAGCACCGGCACCCCCAAGGGGATCGCGCTGGCGCACCGCGGCGTGGTCAACAACCTGGCGGAGCTGAACGGGGGATGGGGCGTGGGCGCGGACGACCGCGTGCTCCTTCTTTCCTCGCTCAGCTTCGACATGAGCGTCTACGAGACGCTGGGGATCCTGGCCGCCGGCGGCGCCGTGGTCATTCCCGACGCGTCCGAGCTGCGCGACCCCGCGCGCTGGGCGGGGCTCATGCTCCGCCACGCCGTCTCGGTGTGGAACAGCGCCCCCGCGCTGCTGGGGATGCTGGCGGACCACCTGGACGAGCACCCGGCTGACGCGCCGCCCACCCTGCGCCTGGCCTTTCTGGGCGGCGACTGGGTGCCGGTGCCGCTGCCGGACCGCATCCGCGCGCACGCGCCGGGGATGGACGTGATCGTGATGGGCGGCGCCACCGAGGCCTCCATCCACTCCATCATCTTCCCGGTCCGCGAGACGGACCCGGCGTGGCGCAGCATCCCCTACGGCGTGCCCATGCTCAACCAGCGCGCCCGCGTGCTGGACGAGCGGCTGCGCCCCGTCCCCGCCGGCGTCCCCGGCGAGCTGTACCTGGGCGGCGCGGGCCTGGCGCGCGGCTACACGGGGCGCGCCGGCTTCACGGCGGAGCGCTTTCTTCCCGACCCCTTCGCGCCGGAGCCGGGCGCGCGCATGTACCGCACGGGCGACCGCGTGCGCTGGAGGGCGGACGGCAACCTGGAGATGCTGGGCCGCCTGGACGTGCAGGTAAAGATCCGCGGCTTCCGCATCGAGCTGGGCGAGATCGAGTCGGTGCTGCGGCGCCATCCGCAGGTGGAGCGCGCCGTCGTGGCCGCCCGCCAGGACACCCCGGGCGACCGGCGCCTGGTGGCCTACGTCGTGGGGACGGCGGACGCCGACGCCCTGCGCGAGCAGGCGCGGCAGAGCCTGCCGGAGTACATGGTTCCCTCCGCCTTCGTGCTGCTGGAGAAGCTTCCGCTCTCCCCCAACGGCAAGGTGGACCGCAAGGCCCTTCCCGCGCCGGAGCAGGCGGCCGGCGGCGACGACTACGCCGCCCCCCGCACGCCGGTGGAAGAGGTGCTGGCGGGGGTGTGGGCCGGGCTGCTGAACGTCGATCGGGTCGGCGTGCGCGACAGCTTCTTCGCGCTGGGCGGGCACTCGCTGCTGGCCACGCGCATGGCGTCGCGCGTCCGCGCCGTCTTTGGCATCGAGCTCCCCCTGCGCGAGGTGTTCGAGGCCCCCACCGTCGCCGAGCTGGCGGAGCGCGTCGAGGCGCTGCGCCGCGCGGACCAGCCGCAGCTGCCGCCCGTCGTCGCCGTCGCGCGGGAGACCGCGCCGCCGCTCTCCTTTGCCCAGGAGCGGCTCTGGTTCCTGGACCGGCTGCGGCCGGGCGAAGCCACCTACAACGTCCCCGTGGCCCTGCGGCTGCGCGGCGCGCTGGGCGCGGCGGCGCTGGAGCGCGCGCTGGGCGAGATCGTTCGCCGCCACGAGGCGCTGCGTACCACCTTCGCCGAGGCCGAAGGCGGCCCGGTGCAGGTGATCGCTCCCTTCGCCGGCTTCACCCTGGCCGTGGAGGACGCGGCGGGGGCGGACGACGAGGCACTGCAGCGGCGGGCCACGGAGGAGGGCGCGCGGCCCTTCGACCTGGCCGCGGGCCCGCTCTTCCGCGCCTCGCTGCTCCGTGTGTCCGCGGACGACCACGTGCTGCTGATGGCCATGCACCACGCCGTGAGCGACGGGTGGAGCCTGGGCGTGCTGCTGCGCGAGCTCTCCGCGCTGTACGAAGCGTACGAAAACGGGGCGGAAAGCCCGCTGGCGCCGCTCCCCGTGCAGTACGCCGACTTTGCCGCCTGGCAGCGCGACCAGCTGCGGGGCGAGGCGCTGGACGCGCAGCTGGCATGGTGGAAGGGCCGACTCTCCGGCGCGCCCGCGCTGCTGGAGCTTCCCGCGGACCACGCGCGCCCGGCGGTGATGTCGCACCGCGGCGGGCACGAGCGCATCGCCTTCTCCGGCGCCGTCCTGGACGCCCTGCGGGAGCTGGCCCGGCGCGAGGGCGCCACGCTGTACATGGTGCTGCTGGGCGTATTTCAGTCCCTCCTCTCCCGCTACAGCGGCGCGGAGGACGTGGTCGTCGGCAGTCCCATCGCCGGGCGCACGCGGGGCGAGGTGGAGGGGCTGATCGGCTTCTTCGTCAACACCCTGGTGCTGCGGACGGACCTTTCCGGCGACCCCACCTTTCGCGAGGTGCTGCGGCGGGTTCGCGACGTGACCCTGGGCGCGTACGAGCACCAGGGGGTGCCGTTCGAAAAGCTGGTCGAAGAGCTGCAGCCGGAGCGCAGCCTCTCCTACTCGCCCCTGTTCCAGGTGATGTTCACCCTCCACAACGGCGAGCCCACGAGGGCGGCGCTGGGCGGGGTGGCGGTTGAAGGGGTGGCGCTGGACGCCGACACCGTGAAGTTCGACCTGAACCTGGGCATGGCCGAGGGCGGCGGCGCCCTGTGGGCCAGCCTGGGCTACAACGCCGACCTGTTCGAGCGCGCCACCGCGCTGCGCATGCTGGGTCACCTGGGGCGCGTGCTGGAGCAGGTAGCCGCCGACGCCGACGTGCGCCTCTCGGAGCTGGAGCTGCTGGGCGAGGCCGAGCGCGCCCGCGTGGTGGACGAGTGGAACGCCACGGACGCCGCGTGCCCGGCCAACGCCGCCCTCCACGCCCTCTTCGAGGCTCAGGCCGCGCGCGCGCCGGACGCCGTCGCCGTCTGCGCGGAGGACGGCGTGCGGACCTACGGGGAGCTGAACACGCGGGCCAACCGCCTGGCGCACCACCTGATCGCGCTGGGCGTGGGCCCGGAGGTGCGGGTGGCGATCCAGGCGGAGCAGGGCATCGAGGCGCTGGTGGGGGTGCTGGCCGTGCTCAAGGCGGGCGGCGCCTTCGTTCCGCTCGACGCCGACCTCCCCGACGAGCGGTTGCGCTACCTGCTCGCCGACAGCGCCCCGGCCGTGCTGCTGACGCAGAGCGCGCCGGCGGGGTGGCTGTCGGAGCGCGAGGTGCCGGTGGTCCGCCTGGACGACGACGCGGCGTGGGCGGGGCTTCCCGCGACGAACCCCAGGGAGCGCGCCGGCCTCGCCGCCGACCACCTGGCGTACGTGATCTACACCTCGGGCTCCACGGGACGGCCCAAGGGGGTGATGGTCTCGCACCGCTCCCTGGCCGGGTACCTCCACTGGGTCAACGGGGCGGTGCTGGACGGGGTGGAGCGGCTGCCGTGGACCACGCGGCTCTCCTTCGACGCCTCGCTGAAGCAGGTGCTGGGGCCGCTCCTGTGCGGGGGCGCGGTGTGGGTCCTCCCGGCCGGGGCGCAGCGCGACCCCGCGGCGCTCCTGGAGGCGCTCCGCGGCCCGGGCGGGCGGCTGGCGCTGAACTGCGTCCCCTCGCTGTGGAGCGCGGTGCTGGAGCTGGCGGCCGAGCGCGGGGCGCCCGCCGCCCTGGAGCGGCTCCTCCTGGGCGGCGAGGCGGTGAGCCCGGAACTGCTGGCGCGCACCCGCGCGGCGCTGCCAGGGTTGGAGGTCTGGAACCTGTACGGCCCCACGGAAACCACGGTCAACGCCGCGGCGGGACGGGTCGTGGGCGATCGGGCGGGGATCGGGCGGCCGGTGGCGAACGCGCGCGCCTACGTCCTGGACGGGCGGCTGCGTCCCACGCCGGTGGGGGTGGCGGGGGAGCTCTTCGTCGCGGGGATCGGGGTGGCGCGGGGGTACCTGGGGCGCCCGGGCGCGACGGCGGAGCGGTTCGTCCCCGATCCGTTCGGCGGCGCGGCCGGGGCGCGGATGTACCGCACGGGCGACCGGGTGCGGTGGAGGGCGGACGGGACGCTGGAGTACCTGGGACGGATCGACTTCCAGGTGAAGGTGCGCGGCTTCCGCATCGAGCCGGGGGAGATCGAGGCGCGTCTCGTCGAGCATCCGGGCGTGCGCGAGGCGGCCGTGGCGGCGCGCGAAGAATCGTCCGGCGACCGGAGGCTGGTGGCCTACTACGTGGCCGAGTCACCCGTATCGGCCGAGGCGCTGCGGGCGCACCTGTCCGCGCGGCTCCCGGACTACATGGTTCCCGCCGCGTACGTGCGGCTGGACTCTTTCCCCCTTACCCCCAACGGCAAGCTGGACCGCCGGGCGCTCCCCGCCCCCGACGCCGGCGCCTCGCGCCCGTGGGAGGCGCCGCGGGGCGAGGTGGAGGAGGCGGTCGCGCGCGTCTGGGCCGAGGTGCTGCGGCTGGAACGCGTGGGCAGGGGCGACCACTTCTTCGAGCTGGGTGGCCACTCGCTGCGCGCCGTGCAGGTGGTCTCGCGCGTGCGGCGGGCGCTGGGAGTGGAGGTGGCGCTGGCCGAGCTGTTCGCCCGCCCCGTCCTGGCCGACTTCGCCGCCGGGCTGGCGCGCGCGGCGGGCGGCTCGCTCCCCGACGTGACGCCGGTGCCGAGGGACGGCGACCTTCCGCTCTCGTTCGCGCAGCGCCGGCTGTGGTTCATCGACCGGATGGGCGGCGTGGGCGGGGCGTACAACATCCCCCTGCGCCTGCGGCTGACGGGCACGCTCGACCGGGAGGCGCTGGGCCGCGCGCTGGAGCGGATCGTCGCGCGCCACGAGGTGCTGCGCACCACCATCGCGCAGGTGGAGGGCGAGCCGGTGCAGCGCATCCGCCCCGTGGAGGAGAGCGGCTTCCGCCTCGTCGACCACGACCTGGCGGGGCGCCCCGACGCGCGGGCGCGGCTGCGCGCGCTGCTGGAGGACGAGGCGGGCGCGCCCTTCGACCTGGAACGCGGACCCGTGGTGCGCGCGCGGCTGGCGCGGCTGGCGGAGGACGAGCACGTGCTGCTGGTGACCCTGCACCACGTGGCCGCCGACGGGTGGAGCGTGGGCGTGCTGGTGGACGAGCTGGGTGCGCTCTACCGCGCCTTCGCCGCCGGCCGGCCGGACCCGCTCCCCCCGCTCCCCGTGCAGTACGCGGACTACGCGGCGTGGCAGCGGCGCTGGCTGCAGGGCGAGGCGCTGCGGCGCCAGGAGGAGTACTGGCAGGCGGCGCTGGCCGGAGCGCCGGAGCGGCTGGAGCTCCCCACCGACCGCCCGCGCCCCGCGGAGCAGGACTTCAGGGGCGCCGCGGTGGACTTCGCGCTGGACGCGGAGCTCACGGCGGGTCTCAATGCGCTCGCCCGCCGCCACGGCGCCACGCTCTTCACCACGCTGCTGGCGGGGTGGGCGGTGGTGCTGGGGCGGCTCTCGGGGCAGCGGGAGGTGGTGGTCGGCACCCCCGCCGCCAACCGCGGGCGGCGGGAGATCGAGGGGCTGATCGGCTTCTTCGTCAACACGCTGGCGCTGCGGGTGGACCTGTCCGGCTCTCCCTCCGTCGCGGAGCTGCTGGGGTGGGTGAAGGAGCGGGCGCTGGAGGCGCAGCAGAACCAGGACCTCCCCTTCGAGCGGGTGGTGGAGCGGGTGCAGCCCGCCCGCAGCCTGGCCCACAGCCCCCTCTTCCAGGCCGTGTTCGTCTGGCAGAACACGCCGGGCGGAGGCCCGGAGCTCCCCGGCCTGACGCTGGGCCCGGTGGAGGAGGCGCCGTACGCCGTGGCCAAGTACGACCTGGCCCTTGCCCTGCGCGAGGTGGACGGGCGGCTGGCCGGGGGCGTGGTGTACGCCACCGCGCTCTTCGACCGCGCGACGGTGGAGCGGTGGCTGGGCTACCTGCGCGGCGCGCTGCGTGCCATGGCCGCGGACGACGGTGCGCGCGTCGACACCCTCCCCATCCTCCCCGAGGACGAGCGGCGGACGCTGGTGGAGGCGTGGAACCGCACCGACCGCCCCTACCCGCGCGACGTCTGCCTGCACGAGCGGTTCGCGGCGCAGGTGCGCGCGCGGCCGGACGCGCCCGCACTGGCTTGGCAGGGCGAGGAGCTGACGTACGCGCAGCTGGACGCGCGCGCCAACCAACTGGCCCACCACCTGGCTCGGCTCGGCGTGGGCCCCGAGGCGCGCGTGGGCATCCTGCTGGAGCGTGGGCCGGAGCTGCTCGTCTCCCTCCTGGCCATCGTCAAGGCCGGCGGCTGCTACGTGCCGCTGGACCCCGCGTACCCGGCCGAGCGGCTGCGGCTGATGCTGGCCGACGCCCGCGCGGGCGTGCTGGTGAGCGAGCGGGCGCTGGCCGCCGGGGTGGCGGATGCCGGCGTGCGCGTCGTCGCGCTGGACGAAGCCGCGGAGGCGCTGGCGGCGGAAGCGGAGACGGCGCCGGTGAGCGGGGCCACGCCCGAGAACCTGGCGTACATCGTCTACACCTCGGGATCGACCGGGCGCCCCAAGGGGGTGATGGTGAACCACCGCACCGTGGTGCAGCTGGTGGTGGAGACGGACTACGTGCGGCTGGGCCCCGGCGACCGCGTGGCGCAGGCGAGCAACGCCAGCTTCGACGCGCTCACCTTCGAGGCGTGGGGCGCCCTCCTGAACGGGGCCACGCTGGTCGGCATCCCGCAGGACGTCCTCCTCTCCCCGTCCGCGCTGCGGCGGACGCTGCGCGAGGAGCGCATCACCACGCTCTATCAGACCACGGCGCTCCTCAACCAGCTCGCCCGCGAGCACCCCGACCTCTTCGCCCCGCTGCGCGAGGTGCTGTTCGGCGGGCAGCAGGTGGACGCCGACGCCGTGCGGCGGATCCTCGCCGCCGGGAAGCCGCGGCGACTGCTGCACATGTACGGGCCCACGGAGACCACCGCCTGGTGCTCGTGCGAGGCGGTGGAGGAGGTGGCGGAGGACGCGCTGACCGTCTCCGTGGGCCGACCGACGGGGAACCAGCGCATCTACCTGCTGGACGCCGCGCTGCAGCCCGTCCCCGTCGGCGTGCCCGGCGAGGCGTACGTGGGCGGCGGGGGCGTGGTGCGCGGCTACCTGGACCGCCCCGGGCTCACGGCGGAGCGCTTCCTTCCCGATCCCTTCGCCTCCGGGCCGGGGGCGCGGATGTACCGCACCGGCGACCGACTGCGCTGGAAGACGGAGGGCACGCTGGAGTTCGTGGGGCGGCTGGACGACCAGGTGAAGATCCGCGGCTTCCGCATCGAGCCGGGCGAGGTGGAGAGTGTCCTAGGCACTCACCCCTGGATCGACGAAGTCCGCGTGATCGTGCGCGAGGACCGGCCCGGCGAGCATCGGCTGGTGGCGTACGTCGTGGGCGAGGTGCACACGCACGAGTTGGTGGAGCACCTGCGCCGCGTCCTCCCCGAGTACATGGTGCCCGCCGCCTTCGTGGTGGTGGAGCGGCTCCCGCTGACCCCCGGCGGCAAGCTGGACGTGGAGGCGCTCCCCGCGCCGGAGACGGTGGGGGGGGAGAACGAGTACCTGCCGCCCGCCACGGCGGTGCAGGAGGCGCTGGCCGCCATCTGGGCCGAGGTGCTGGGCGTGGAGCGGGTGGGGGCGCGGGACGACTTCTTCGCGCTGGGGGGGCACTCGCTCCTCGTCATGCGGCTGATCGCCCACGTGGAGGACGCCTTCGGGCTGGAGCTCTCCATCCGCGCCGTCTTCGCCGCGCCCACGCTGGAGGCCATGGCGGCCGCGATCGAGCAGCGCGTGCTGGAAGACATCCTGGAGCTGTCCGACGCCGAAGCCGAGGAGCTGGCCGCCCTGAGCCTGCTCGTGGGAGGATCGGCGGTGGCCGCGACGCGGACGCGGCGGCAGGAAGCGGAACCCAATCCCATCGCGGGAGGACAGAGGTGACCATCCAGGACATCCCGCGGCCCGTCCGGCCGGAGCTCACCGACGCCAAGCGCGCCCTGCTCGAGGCGCGGCTGGGGGGGCTCAACCGCGCGCAGCCGCTGGCGCGCCGCGACCCGGCCGCCGACGTGCCGCTCACCTTCGGCCAGGAGCGCTTCTGGTTCCTGGACCGGCTGGGGCAGGGGGGCCCGGCGTACAACATCTCCACGGGGATGCGGCTGCGGGGCGCCCTGGACGCCGCCGCGCTGCGGGCCGCCCTGGGCGAGGTGGTGCGCCGGCACGAGGCGCTGCGCACCAGCATCCGCGAGGTGGACGGCGTCCCCCTGCAGGTGATCGCCCCGTTCGCGGGCTTCGACCTCCCCGTGGAGGACCTCTCGCCGCTGGGCGAGGCGGCGCGCGAGGCGGCGCTCGGCGCGCGGCACGCCGAGGTGGCCGGCCACCGGTTCGACCTCACCGCGGGCCCGCTCTTCCTCGCGCGCCTGCTGCGGCTGGGGCCGGACGAGCACGCGCTGCTGCTGTGCATGCACCACGTCGTCGGCGACGGGTGGAGCCTCGGGGTGATGTTCCGGGAGATTTGGGCGCTGTACGACGCCTTCCGCGCGGGAGACGAGTCGCCGCTCCCCGAGCCGCCGGCGCAGTACGCCGACTGGGCGGTGTGGCAGCGCTCGCGGGGGCAGCGCGAGGTGCAGGCGCGGCACCTGGCGTACTGGAAGGAGCGGCTGGCCGGCGCGCCGGAGCTGATGGAGCTCCCGGCCGACCACCCCCGCCCCCCCGTGCCCTCGTTCCGCGGCGGCCGCGTGCCGGTGAGCGTCCCCGCCGGGGTGGCCGACCGGCTGCGCGAGCTGGCGCGGCGCCGGGGCGCCACGCTGTACATGGTGGTGCTGGCCGCCTTCAAGGTGCTGCTGGCCCGCTACGGCGCCGGCGGCGACGTGGTGGTGGGCACCCTGATCGCCGGGCGCACGCGCAAGGCGGTGCAGGAGCTGGTGGGCCTCTTCATGAACACCCTGGTGCTGCGGACGGACCTCTCGGGCGACCCCACCTTCGGCGAGCTGGTGGAGCGGGTGCGCGAGACGGTGCTGGGCGCGTACGAGCACCAGGAGGCCCCGTTCGAGCGGGTGATCGCCGAGCTGGGGCCGGAGCGCTCGCTCAGCCACAGCACCCTCTTCCAGGTGCTCTTCCAGCTCGACAACGCCGGGGAGGCCGAGGCCGCGGAGGGCGGGGAGCTGGAGGTGCGCGGGCTGGCCCGCGACGCCGACACCGCCAAGCTGGACCTGACTCTGGCGCTGGACGCCCACTCCCGCGGCATCACGGGCGGGCTGCAGTACAGCACCGACCTCTTCGAGCGGGGGACGGCGGCGCGGATGGCCGAGCACCTGGAGCGGCTGCTGGAGCAGGCCGCCGCCGACCCCGGCCAGCGCGTGTCGCGGCTGAACCTGGTGAGCCGCGCCGAGCGCGAGCGGCTGGCGGAGTGGAACCGCACCACCGCCCGCTTCCCCGCCGACCGCTGCATCCACCAGCTCTTCGAGGACCAGGCGCGCCGCACCCCGGACGCGCCCGCCCTGGTTTGCGGCGAGGCGCGGCTCGCGTACGCGGAGCTGGACGCGCGCGCCAACCGCCTCGCGCGCTACCTGCGCGGGCTGGGCGTGGGGCCGGAGGCGCGCGTGGGCGTGTGCCTGGAGCGCTCGCTGGAGCTGATGGTCTCCATCCTGGCCGTGATGAAGGCGGGGGGCGCGTACGTGCCCATGGACCCCGGCCACCCCGCCGAGCGCATCGCCTACCTGCTGGGCGACAGCGGCGTGGGCGTGCTCCTCACGCAGGAGAAGCTGGCCGCCCGCTTCCCCGCCGGGCCCGGGCGGACGGTCGTGGCCGTGGACGCGGCGTGGGCGCGGATCGGCCGGGAGAACGCGGAGCCGGTGGAGAGCGGGGTCGGGCCCGAGAACCTGGCGTACGTCATCTACACCTCCGGCTCCACGGGCCGCCCCAAGGGCGTGGCCATGCACCACCGGGGCGTGTGCAACTACATCCACTGGGGGATCCGCTTCTACGGGGCCGACACGGGGAACGGTGCGCCGGTGTTCTCGTCCATGGCCGTGGACCTGACGGTGACCAACCTCCTCCCCCTCTTCGCCGGCAAGCCCGTGTCGATGCTCCCGGAGGAGTCGCCGGTGGAGGCGCTGGCGGAGGCCGTTCGCGGGCGGCCGGGGTTCGGGCTCATCAAGATCACCCCCATCCACGTGGGGCTGCTCAACACCCTGCTGGCGCCGGAGGACACGGCCGGGGCCGCGCGGACGCTGGTGGTCGGCGCCGACTTCCTTTCCGCCGAGCCCACGGTGTTCTGGCAGGAGCACGCGCCGCACGTGCGGCTGATGAACGAGTACGGGCCTACCGAGACGGTGGTGGGGTGCTCGGCGTACCTGCTCCCGGCCGGGCGGCACCGCGCGGGCCCGGTCCCCGTGGGCCGGCCGATCCAGAACCTGACCTTCCAGGTGCTGGACGCCCACCTGGAGCCGGTCCCCGTCGGGCTCCCCGGCGAGCTGTACATCGGCGGGGTGGGGGTGGCGCGCGGCTACCTCGGCCGGCCGGGGCTGACGGCGGAGAAGTTCGTCCCCGACCCCTTCGCGGAAGCCGGCGCGCGGATGTACCGCACCGGCGACCGCGCGCGCTGGCTGGCGGACGGCAACCTGATGATCCTGGGCCGTACGGACAACCAGGTGAAGGTGCGCGGCTACCGGGTGGAGCTGGGCGAGATCGAGGCGGTGCTGCGGCGCCGCCCGGAGGTGCGCGAATGCCTGGTCGTGGCGCGCGAGGACCGCCCCGGCGACCGGCGGCTGGTCGCCTACGTGGTGGGCGACGCCGACGCGGCGGAGCTGCGCGAGCACCTGCGCCGCACCCTCCCCGAGTACATGGTCCCCGCCGCCTTCGTCGTCCTGGACGCGCTCCCCCAGACGGCCACGGGGAAGCTGGACCGGAAGACGCTCCCCGCGCCCGACTGGGGCGCCGACGCGGACCGCGAGGCGCCCCGCGACGAGGTGGAGGCGCGGCTGGCCCGGATCTGGGCGGAGGTCCTGGGGGTGGCGTCGGTGGGGCCCACGCAGCGCTTCTTCGAAGTGGGCGGCAACTCGCTGCTGGCGCTGCGGCTGTTCGCCCGCGTGCGCCGCGAGCTGGGGTGCGACCTCCCCGTGGCCACCCTCTTCGTGGGCGGCACGGTGCGGCACATGGCCGAAGCCGTTCGCGCGCACGGCGAGCCGGCCGCGGCGCCGGAAGCCGCGCCGCTGGTGCCGCTGCGGGCCACGGGGACGCTCCCCCCGCTCTTCGTCGTCCACCCGGCGGGGCGCGGCGTGGCCAACTACGCGGCGCTGGTGGAGCGCCTGGGGCCCGACCAGCCCGTCTACGGCCTGCAGGACGTGGGCGACGACCTGGCGCGCCCCGTGGAGCGGATCGCCGGGGAGCACCTGCGCGCCGTGCGCGCGGTGCAGCCGCGCGGGCCCTACCACCTGGCCGGCTGGTCGTTCGGCGGGGTGGTGGCGTACGAGATGGCGGCGCAGCTGGAGCGCGCGGGCGAGCGGGTGGCGTTCGCCGGGGTGCTGGACACGGTGGCGCCGCCGTTCGCCCGCAACCGCAGGGAGCTGGACGACGCGGACCTGGTGCTGGGCCTGGCGCTCGACGTCGCCGCGCAGATGGGGCGGCCGTTCACCCTCTCCGTCGACGCGCTGACGGGGGCGGGGCTGGACGAGCAGCTGCGCCGCGCGGTGGAGGCGCTGCACGCGCAGGGCGCCGCGCCGGACGGCTTCGACGCCGCGGATCTGCGCGCGCACGTGGAGGTGATCCGCGCCCGCACCCGCGCCACCAGGGCGTACCGGCCAGGCGCGTATGGCGGCCCGCTCACCCTCTTCGCCGCGGCGGACAACCCCCCGGAGTTCGCCTCCTGGTTCGGGCTGCGGACGGAGGAGGAAGCGCGCACCTACGGCTGGTGCCGGCTGGCGCCGGCGGCGCGGGCGCACCGGGTGCCCGGCGCGCACGTCACCCTCGGCCTGGAGCCGCACGTGGAAACGCTCGCCGCACGGGTGCGCGAGGAGCTGGCGGCCGCCCGCGCGGCGTCCGCCGCCCCCGCCGGGGAGGTGGGGGCGTGAACGCGCGCGTGGACGCGGAGGCGCGGCCGATCCCGCCCCTGGAGGCGAGGGAGGACGCGGGCGGCCGGGCCGCACCGGCGGTGGGCGCGGCGCGCGGAGGCGAGGGCAGGGGCACGACCCCGGGAGCGGAGAGCTGATGGCGACTGCACGACTGCTGGACATCGACCGCTGGCGCGCCCTGCTGGGGCTGCTCTGGAGCGCGGGGCGCGGGCGGGGACTCCTCTTCGGGGCGCTGGTCCTGGCGGTGGGGGTGCTCCCCACCGTGGCCATGGTGCTCACGGGCACCCTGGTGGCCGCGCTCCCCGCCGCCGCGGCGGGCGGGGCGGGGAGCCCGGCCGCGCAGCCGGCGCTGCTGGCGCTGGGCGCGCTGGTGGGCGCCATGGTGCTGCTGGAGGCGTGCGCCAACGCGCTCTTCGTGCAGACGGGCGTGCTGGACGCCGACTACGCGCTGGAGGT
>DASQLJ010000220.1:0-3582 GCA_035630095.1 Longimicrobium sp. | reverse complement strand
GAGCGAGGACGTCGTCGTGGGCAGCCCCATCGCGGGGCGGACGCGGAAGGAGGTGGAGGAGCTGATCGGCTTCTTCGCCAACACGCTCGTGCTGCGCACCGACCTCTCGGCCGACCCCACCTTCCGCGAGCTGCTGGGGCGAGTGCGCGAGGGGACGCTGGGCGCGTACGAGCACCAGGAGGTGCCGTTCGAGCGGCTGGTGGCCGAGCTGCAGCCCGAGCGCTCCCTCAGCCACGCGCCGCTTTTCCAGGTGATGTTCACCCTCCAGAACGCCGACCGCTCCGGCTCCGGCCTCGCGGGGCTGCGGATGGCGGGGGGGGTGGACGCGGAGGTGGAGACCACCCGGTTCGACCTGGGGCTCACCGCCGTCCCGCACGACGGCGGCGTCCACGGCGTGCTGGAGTACGGCACCGACCTCTTCGACCGCTCCACCGTTCGGCGGATGCTGGGGCACCTGGAGCGGGTGCTGGAGCAGGTCGCCGCGGACGCGGACGTGCGCCTCTCGCAGCTGGAGCTGCTCTCGGCGGAAGAGCGCGGCCTGGTGGTGGATGCCTGGAACCGGACGGCGGCCGACTATCCGGCGGACCGGTGCATCCACGAGCTGTTCGAGGCGCAGGCGGAGCGCACGCCCGGCGCGGTGGCCGTGGTCTTCGAGGATCGCTCGCTCACCTACGCGGAGCTGAACGGGCGGGCGAACCGGCTGGCGCACCACCTCCGGGAGCGGGGCGTCGGCCCGGACGTGCGGGTGGGGATCTGCGTGGAGCGCGGCCTGGAGATGGTGGTCGGCCTCCTCGGCGTCCTGAAGGCCGGCGGCGCCTACGTGCCGCTCGACCCGTCGTATCCGGCGGAGCGGCTGCGCTACGTCCTCCACGACAGCGCGCCCGCGGCCGTGCTCACGCAGCGCTCGCTGGACGGGGTTGAGGCGCTGTTCGCGGGCGTCGAGGCGCCGGTGATCGACCTGGAGGGCGCGGAGTGGGCGCGGTGCCCGGAGACCGATCCGGGGCGCGCGGGGCTCACCCCCGGGCACCTGGCGTACGTGATCTACACCTCCGGAAGCACCGGCCGCCCCAAGGGGGTCGCCGTCCCGCACCGCGGCGTGGTCAACCTCCTCCGCTCGATGCGCGAAACGGTGGGGATGGAGCCGGCGGACCGGGTGCTGGCGGTCACCACGTACGCCTTCGACATCTCGGTGCTGGAGATCTTCCTCCCCCTCCTCCACGGCGCGCGGGCCATCGTGCTGCCGCGGGAGCGGGCCGGCGACCCGGCGGCGCTGGCCGACGCCGTCCGCGCGCACGCGCCCACGGTGATGCAGGCCACGCCCGCCACGTGGCGGATGCTGGTGCAGGCGGGGTGGGAAGGCGCGCCGGAGATGCGCGCGCTCTGCGGCGGCGAAGCGCTCCCGGCGGAGCTCGCGTCGGCGCTGCGGAGCCGGGTCGGCGCGCTCTGGAACGTGTACGGGCCCACGGAGACGACGATCTGGTCCACCGCCGAGCCGGTCCGCGGCGATTCCGCCGGCGCCGTCGCCGGCGGGCACGTGCCGGTCGGGCGGCCGGTGGCGAACACGCGCGTCTACGTCCTGGCCGAGGGGGGCGAGCCGGCGCCGGTGGGGGTGGCGGGCGAGCTCTACATCGGGGGCGCGGGGGTGGTGCGCGGCTACCTGGGGCGTCCGGAGCAGACGGCGGAGCGCTTCGTGGCCGACGCTTACGGCGGCGTGCCGGGGGCGCGGCTGTACCGGACGGGTGACCTGGCGCGGTGGCGGCCGGACGGGACGATCGAGTTCCTGGGCCGGACCGACTTCCAGGTGAAGGTGCGCGGCTACCGCATCGAGCCGGGCGAGATCGAGGCGCGGCTCGCGGAGCACCCGGGGGTGCGCGAGGCGGTGGTGCTGGCGCGCGAGAACGCGCCGGGTGACGTGCGGCTGGTGGCGTACGTCGTCGGCGACGCGGACGCGGAGTCGTTGCGCGCGCACCTCTCCACCGCGCTCCCGGAGTACATGGTGCCGGCCGCGTACGTGCGGCTGGAGACGCTCCCGCTGACCCCGAACGGCAAGCTGGACCGCAAGGCGCTGCCCGCTCCCGACGGCGAGGCGTATGCCGCGCGCGCCTTCGAAGCGCCGCTCGGCGAGACCGAGGAGGCGCTGGCGGAGATCTGGTCCGACGTGCTGGGAGTGGAGCGGGTGAGTCGCCGGGCCCACTTCTTCGAGCAGGGCGGCCACTCGCTGCTGGCGGTGCGGGTGATCTCGCGGGTGCGGCAGGTGTTGGGGTTGGAGGTCGCGCTGGGGGAGCTGTTCACCCGGCCCGTGCTGGCCGATTTCGCGCGCGGGCTGGCGACAGCGGCGCGCTCGGAGCTGCCGTCGATCGAGCCCGCCGTGCGAGCGGGTCGCGTGCCGCTGTCGTTTGCCCAGCAGCGGCTGTGGTTCCTGGAGCAGCTGGGGGACCTGCGCGGCACCTACCACATCTCCCAGCGGCTGCGTCTGCGCGGGGAGCTGGACCGGGCGGCGCTGGTGCGCGCGCTGGACGCGATCGTCGCGCGCCACGAGGCGCTGCGCACCACGTTCGCCCAGGTGGACGGGGTCCCGGAGCAGCGGATCGCGCCGGCCGACATCGGGTTCCGGCTCGGAGAGCACGACCTGAGCGGGCAGGCGGACGCGCAGGCGGAGCTCGGCCGGTTGCTGGCCGAGGAGGCAAGCGCGCCCTTCGACCTGGAGCGGGGACCGCTCATCCGCGGCCGGCTGACCCGCGTATCCCCGGACGATCACGTACTTTCGGTGACGATGCACCACATCGTCAGCGACGCATGGTCGATGGAGCTGTTCACCCGCGAGCTGAGCGCGCTCTACGGAGCGTTCCGCCGCGGCGAGCCCGATCCCCTTCCCGCGCTGCCGGTGCAGTACGCGGACTACGCGGCGTGGCAGCGGCGCTGGGTGGAGGGAGACGTTCTCCAGGCGCAGGCGGAGTACTGGACGGAGACGCTCGCCGGCGCGCCGGAGCTGCTGGAGCTGCCCACCGACCATCCGCGCCCGGTGCAGATGGACCACGCGGGGGCGCGGCTCGCGGTGGAGCTGGACGAGGCGCTGACGGCCGGCCTGAAGGCGCTGGGCCAGCGCCACGGCACCACGCTCTTCATGACCGTGCTGGCAGGCTGGGCCGCGGTGCTCGGCCGGCTTTCGGGCCGGCGCGACGTGGTCGTCGGCACCCCCACCGCCAACCGTGGCCGCATCGAGATCGAGGGGCTGATCGGCTTCTTCGTGAACACGCTGGCGCTGCGCGTGGATCTCGCCGGCTCCCCCTCCGTCGCGGAGGTGCTGACGCGGGTGAAGGAGCGGGCGCTGGGGGCGCAGCAGAACCAGGACATCCCGTTCGAGCAGGTGGTGGAGCTGGTGCAGCCGGCGCGCAGCATGGCGCACAGCCCGCTCTTCCAGGTGATGTTCGGGTGGCAGAACGCCCCGCGCGGCGGGCTGGAGCTGCCGGGGCTCACGCTCGGCTCGCCGGGATCGCCGGGCTCCGCGTCGGAAGCGGCGGCGAAGTTCGACCTGTCGCTCGACCTGTCGGAGCGGGACGGGCGCATCGCCGGAAGCGTGAC
>DASQLJ010000219.1:0-3209 GCA_035630095.1 Longimicrobium sp. | reverse complement strand
GACGCGGGGCGGGGGCGGCGGCGAGTGCGACGAGCGGATCGGGCGCTTCTGCCTGTGGAAGAACGACACCGAGGCCGACTGGCGCGCCCCGCCCGAGCACCGCGACGTGGTGAGCGCGCGGGACTCGCTGCTGGCCTCGCTCGCCCGCGCCGCCGCCGTCACCCCGGGCGACGCGTGGGTGGCCGGCCAGCGCGTCCGCTACCTGGTGGAGGCCGGCCGCACCACGGACGCCGCGCTTGCCGCGCGGGAGTGCCGGACGGAGGCGTGGTGGTGCCGCGCGCTGGAGGGGTACGCGCTGCACTTCGCGCGCGACCATCCCGCCGCCGAGCAGGCGTTCGCCGCCGCGCTCGCCGCCATGCCCGCCGCCGAGCGCCGCGAGTGGGACGCGCTGACGCCCCTGCTGGTGGACGGCGACGCGCGCGCGCTGCGGCGGATGGACGCCGCCACGCGCGAGGCGGCGCTGCGCCGGCTGTGGTGGCTGGCCGACCCGTTCTGGATGGACCCTGGGAACGATCGCAAGACCGAGCACTTCGCCCGGCTGGTCGCCGACCGCTTCCAGGACCGCGCGCGCACCACCGAGGGGCTGTTCTGGGCCGACGACCTGCGCGAGATCCTGGTGCGCTGGGGCCAGCCGACCGGCTGGGAACGGGTGCGCCCGCGCGCCTACATGTCGGGCCCGGCGAGCGTCATCACGCACTACTCGCCGAGCTTCGAGTTCATCCCCCCGCTCTCCATGGCTCGCGCGCCGACGTCCATCCAGGCGACGGAGTGGAAGACGGACGAGAAGAGCGGCCACTCGCTCTACTCGCCGCCCGGCGTGCGCCGCCTCTTCCCCCTCCCCTACCAGGTCGCCGTCTTCCCGCGCGGCGCGAACGTGGAGGTCGTCGCGGCCTTCGCCATGCGCCCGGACAGCCTGCCGCGCTCGCCCACGCTCACGGCCGGGCTGGTGCTGATGCGCGCGCCCGGCGACCCGCTGGCGACGCGGACGGCGCGCGTGGCCGGCACCCGCGGCGTCTTCCGCGCCACCGTGGCGCCGGATTCGACCGTCGTCAGCATCGAGGCGCGCGAGCCGGTGAGCGAGCGGGCGTCGCGCGCGCGCTTCGGGATGGACCTGCGGCGGCCGGCGGCGAACGGGGTGGCGATCAGCGACGTGCTGCTGCTGGACCAGCCTGGCGCGCGTCCCCGGTCGCTGGACGAGGCGGCCGCGCTGGCCCGCGGCAGCACGCAGTTCCGCGCGGGCGAGCGGCTGGGCGTGTACTGGGAGGTCTACGGGCTGGAGGGGAAGGCCGACAGCGTCACCTTCTCCGTCGCGCTCGCGCGGCGGCAGACGGGCGGCATCCGGCGCGCGGTGGAGAGCATCGGCCTCGCCCGCACCGTCGCCCCCGTGCGCCTGCGCTGGGACGAGGCGGCGCCCGCCGTGGCGATCGCCCCCCGCTCGCTCGGCATCTCCCTCCCACAGCTCCCGCCGGGCGACTACGTGCTCGAGGTCGCCGTCCGCACGCGCGCCGGCGCCACCGCCTTCACCCAGCGCGAGATCGTCGTCACCCGATGACGGTCGATGCCGATTCTTGCCGTCAACGTCAACCTCCCCCAGTCGTTTTGGGCAGTCGTTTTGGGGGGAGGTCGAAAAACGGGGACAGCCGTACCGTCCGCGTTTTTCGGGTGGGGGGACCCGCCCGCCTCACGCGCCTCCCTCCATCTCCTACACGATCTTCCCCCATCCCCCGCCCGCTCCATCCCTAATCTCCCCGCCCCGATCCTAGTGCGAGCGCGCATCAGCGCGTAGGATAGCACCCGACCCGACTCTCGCACTTTCGCACTGGCCGTTCGCGATGGACCTCACCCCGCCCACGCTCGCCGGCCGCCACGTGCGCCTGGTCCCGCTCACGCTCGACCACGTGCCCGCGCTGTGGGAGGTGGCGAACGACGACGACATCTGGCGATGGACGCTGAGCCAGATCCGCAGCGAGCACGACATGCGGCGCTACGTGCAGGCCGCGCTCGACACGCAGGCGAAAGGCGGCGGTGTCCCCTTCGCCACGACGGAGCTGGCGACGGGACGGGTGATCGGCAGCACGCGCTACCACAACGTCGATCCCCTGCACCGGCGCGTGGAGATCGGCTACACGTGGATCGGCCGGCAGTGGCAGCGCACGCCGGTGAACACCGAGGCGAAGTACCTGATGCTGCGGTACGCGTTCGAATCGCTGGACTGCATCCGCGTGGAGCTGCGCACCGACGCGCTGAACACGCGCTCGCGCGCCGCGATCCTCCGCATCGGCGCAAAGGAGGAGGGCACGCTCCGCCGCCACCTGCGCACGGACGCCGGCCGCTTCCGCGACACCGTCTACTTCAGCATCCTGGACGATGAATGGCCCGAGGTGAAGCAGCGCCTGGAAGCGAAGCTCGCCCGCCCCTGGACCCCTTCCGCCCCGTGAGGCCGATGCCGCTCCGCCCCTCCGCCGCGCTCGTCCTGGCCGCCGCGCTCGCCGCCTGCGCCCCGGCCGTCGCGCGCACGCCGCCGATCGCGCCGGCGCCCGCACCCGCCGCGGCGCCCGCACCGCCGTCGGGGGAAGAAGCGCTCGCGGCGGCGCTGGACTCCATCTTCGGCGACACGCTGTTCGCCGGCGCCAACTGGGGGGTGGACATCCGCTCGCTGCGGAACGGACGCGTGCTGTACCAGCGCAACGAGGGGAAGATGTTCGTCCCCGCGAGCAACATGAAGCTGGTGACCGCCGCCGCCGCGCTGGAGACGCTGGGGCCCGGCTTCGTCTACCGCACTCCCGTGGTCGCGACGGGGACGATCCGCAACGGCGAGCTGCGCGGCGACCTGATGGTGATCGGCGGCGGCGACCCCACCATCGCCGCCGACTTCCACCGCGGCGACGCGCGGGCCGTCTTCAACGCCTGGGCCGATTCGCTCCGCGCGCGCGGCGTGCGCCGCATCACCGGCCGCATCGTGGGCAACGACGACGTGTTCGACGACGTGGCGCTGGGCCGCGGCTGGGCGTGGGACGACCTGGCCGACTACTACTCCGCCGAGATCGGCGGGCTGCAGTACAACCTGGGCGTGGTGGGCATCACCGCCGCGGCGGGGAGCAAGGTCGGCGCGCAGCCCCGCCTGAGGATGGATCCGCAGACGGCGTACGTGCGCGTCACCAACGCCGCGACCACCATCGCCGCGGGCACGGAGGAGCAGCTCTCGGTCA
>DASQLJ010000218.1:0-7156 GCA_035630095.1 Longimicrobium sp. | reverse complement strand
CCTCTCCCTGGCTCGTTCCTCGCCTGTCCCTCCCCCAAAACAACCTGGGGGAGGGACAACACCGTCGGCGTGGCCAGCGGGTCGCGGGGCACGCTGAAATGTCGGCGTGGCAGGGGGGACGGCGGTTCGCGGCGATGCCGAGGCCGTGGTCGGCGATGCCGAAGTCCGGGTCATCTCCCTACAGCCCGCTGCGGGGGGGCTCCACCGTGCTCAGCAGCCTGCCCACCACGTCGTCGGTCGAGACGCCCTCGGCCTCGGCGTGGAAGTTCACCAGCACGCGGTGGCGGAGGACGGGGAGGGCCACGCGCCGCACGTCGTCGGGGGTCACGTGGAAGCGGCCGGCCAGCAGGGCGCGCGCCTTGGCGCCCAGGATCAACGCCTGCCCGGCGCGCGGGCCGGCGCCCCAGCGGATCCAGCGCTTCACGTCGTCCGCGGCGCTGGGGTCGGCGGGGCGGGTGGCGCGCACCAGCGAGGCAGCGTAGCGGAAAACGTTGTCGGCCACCGGCACCTCGCGCACCCAGCGCTGCAGCGTCAGCACGCGCTCGGCGTCCAGCACCGGCTGGATGTCGGCATCCGCCACGCCCGTGGTGGAGCGGAGGATCTCCACCTCCTCGTCCGCGCTGGGATAGTCCAGGCGGATGTCGAGCATGAAGCGGTCGAGCTGGGCCTCTGGAAGCGGATAGGTGCCCTCCTGCTCGATCGGGTTCTGCGTGGCGAGCACGAAGAACGGCCGCGGGAGGAGCATGTCCACGCCGCCGGCGGTCACGCGGCCCTCCTGCATCGCCTCCAGCAGCGCGGCCTGCGTCTTGGGCGGGGTGCGGTTGATCTCGTCGGCCAGCAGCACCTGCGTGAACACGGGGCCGCGGATGAAGCGCGCCGAGCGCCGGCCCGTGCTGCGGTCCTCCTCGATCACCTCGGTGCCGGTGATGTCGCCCGGCATCAGGTCGGGGGTGAACTGCACGCGCTTGAAGTCGAGCTCCATCGCCGAGGCGAGCGTGCGCACCAGCAGCGTCTTCGCCAGCCCCGGCACGCCCACCAGCAGCGCGTGCCCGCCGGCGAGGAGCGAGATGATCACCTCCTCGAGCACCCGCTCCTGGCCCACGATGCGGCGCTGCACCTGCGCGCGCAGCTGCGCCGCATCGCCCAGCAGGGTCTCGATTTCCTTCTCCGCAGTAGCCAGGGGACACCTCGCGTGGGGACGTTCGTTCGCCGCGTGGGCAGACGGGGGGATGGCTCGGCTAAAGATACCGCGCGCCTCCTGCTAAGATCCTCGCATGCCGCGGATGGTTCGCGCCGCGGCACGAGACGGCATCCGCGCGGCACAAGCCGTCGGACGGACATGCGGAGGATCGAAGCGTGAGCCGCGCAACATCTCGCGACACCGGCCGAACCGCAACCGCAGGGGGGATGGAACGACGAACGCCCGCCGGCCGGCGGGCGCTTTCGCTCCCCGGGGTGGGGAGGGGCGGTTGAAACCGCGCCAACGACCACACGAAGTCCGCCTCCGCGGACTACCACCCTCCGAGCCGCCCCAGTTTCTGCGCCCGCAAGAAATCTCCGCTCATCCGCAGTGCAGCGTCCGCATGGGATGAATGAGCCGGCGCGAAGCGCCCCCGGTCCCTCTCCCAGGTCGTTTTGGGAGAGGGACAGCCGCGAAGCGGCAGGGTGAGGGCCCGGCCGGACGCGCCGACGGAATCCTCCGGACGCGACGCGCTATGACGGCCGCGCCAGCTCCCCGCGCGGCGCCGAGCGGATGTCCGCCCGCGGGCCGATCTCGAAGTCGAAGATGCCGGTGGGGAGGGCGACGGTGCAGCAGACGTTGGGGTGCTCCAGCATGCAGCTGATGTGGCCGTGCACGGGGGCCGCGGCCAGCAGCACGTACGCCTGCTCGCCGGTGAAGCCGTAGCGCTGCAGGTGGCGGATGGCGTGGCGGCAGGCCATGCGGTACGCCACCCACACGTCCAGGTAGTGCTGGGTGTCGTTCTCGTCCACCGAGATCCCCTGGAAGGTGAGGTACTCGGCGTAGCCGCGCTCCACCGGCGCCGGCTCGAACACGGGGCTGGTGATCCCCGTCCTGTTCATCCCGTCGCGGATCAGGTCCACGTGCAGGTCGATGTAGCCGGCCATCTTCACCCCGCCCAGCCCCGTGATCTTCCCGTCGCCCTGCGAGAACTGCAGGTCGCCCACCGAAAGGTGGGCGTTGGGCACGTACACGGGGAGGAAGGCGCGCGAGCCGCGGGCCAGCTCCTTCACGTCAAGGTTGCCGCCGTTCTCGCGCGCCGCCCAGGTGCGCGGCGCGTCGGCGGCGAGCCGCGCGGCCTCGGCCGCCGGCACCTCGCCCATCAGCGCGCCCTCGGCCTGCGGGATCATGGTGCCGGAGACGAAGCGCCCCATGTGCGTGGAGGCCACCGCCAGCTCGCGCCGGTTCCAGCGCGCCATCCGCTCGGGGCTCGGCGCGCAGCCGATGGTGCCGGGGTGCGGCATCCCCGCGAAGCGCACCCCCAGCATGTGGCGGGAGCTGGCGTAGATGCCGTTCAGGTCCCAGATCGCCTTGCGCGCCTCGGGGTACTCGTCGGTCAGCAGACCCGTACCGGTGTGCCGGTCCAGGATCCCCGTGAACCCCCACTCGGCGCCGGCCAGCGGGCCGATGTCGAGCACGTCCACCACCAGCAGGTCGCCGGGGCGGGCGCCGTTCACCGCCACCGGGCCGGTCAGGTAGTGGAGCTGCGACAGGTCCAGGTCGCGCACGTCGTCCGACGAGTCGCTGTTCACGATCTGCCCGCCCGACAGGTCCAGGCACTCCAGGCGGAAGACGGAGCCGGGGTCCACCGAGGCCACGGGGGGGATCTCGGGGTGCCAGCGGTTGTGCGGGCGGGGGTGCTGCTCCTCGGGCGGGCGCCGGAGGTCTACGCCGATCAGGGTGGCGGGCACGGGATCACCTCCGCCGCGCCCGTGGAGGTGGGCGCGGCATGCGGACGGACGGGGCGTGGACGGTTGCGCCGGCGCGCTCGGGGGCGCGCCGGCGGGGCGGTGTCAGGGGGTGTCGTGCGGCGGCGGGCCCGGCGGCCCGCCGAAGCGGCGCGCGACCTCGTCCAGCGACCGCGACATCCGCGCGACGGCGTCGGCGGCGCCGCGCAGGTACGGGTCGCCGCCGGGAGCCGGGTCCTGCTCGCGCGAGCCGTCGCCGGTGAGCAGCCAGTGGCCGTTCACCTTCAGCGCCGCGGGGAGGCGCAGCATCACGTCGCCGTTGGGCACGCGGCCGCGGGTGAACCATTCGCTCACCGTGGCCACGCCCACGCCCAGCTCGCGCGCGAGGTCGGCCTGCGACATGCCGCGGTCGTCGAGCACCTGGCGGAGCCGCTCGAAGAAGGCCGACAGCTCGACCGCGTTGCGGCGTGGGGGTCCGGCACTCTGTTCGGGGGCCAGCACCGCACCTCCGACGACGGGGGTTCCTGGATTGAAACGCATCTCGCGCCGCTGCAAGGATTTAGCCGCCGCGTCGAAATCGCCCTCCGTGCACGCCGCCGTCGCGTCCGCTTCGGCAAGCCGAATCGTATTTGACATGTCGAACCCAGGGTAGCAGATTGGCATCCTGCCTGCAAGGGAGCCCGCTCGCCCGTCTTTGCCGGCATCCCCCCTGACCGGCCGGTACCGCGTGAGCCGCACCATCCTCCTGGTCGAAGACCACGAAGACAACCGCATCGTCTACCGCACCATCCTCGAGCACTACGGCTACCGCGTGCTGCTGGCCGGCGACGGCGCCGAGGGGGTGCGGCTGGCCCGGGAAGAGATGCCCGACCTGGTGCTGATGGACGTCTCCATCCCCGTGATGGACGGCTGGGAGGCCACCAGCGTGCTCAAGGCCAACCCCGCCACGGCGTCCATCCCCGTGATCGCGCTCACCGCCCACGCCCTCGCCACCGACCGCGCGCGCGCCGAGGAGGTGGGGTGCGACGGGTACCTGGCCAAGCCCGTGGAGCCGCGCGTCGTCCTCGAAGAGGTCCGCCGCTTCCTCGGCCCCGACGCCTGACCGCCGTCCGCCGGACGAACCGCGGGTAACATGCCGGTTCCGCCCGCGCCGGGGAAGCAGCACGAAGCTTGAACGATCGGCGGCTCCCCGCGCAAAGCAGGGAGCCGCTTCCGTTCGCTGAATCCATCGCGTTTCGCCGACGGCGGTTCGGGACCGTGATCGTCAGGATTCTCACGCAGAGTCAGCAGAGTCAGCAGAGTTAGCGGAGAACTGCAGTCGTTTCTGCTCACTCTGCTGACTCTGCGTGAAACAAGGCTTTTGCAGGTCTGGCATCAGATCAGACCGTCTCCGGGAGGTACTCGCGCCACTCGTCCGATTCGGCGATCTGCTTGATGACGGCGTTGCGCGCCTCCAGGAAGCGCGCCATGTAGCGGCGCAGCACGAGGATCTCCGCAAGGCGCCCCAGCGGCCCCAGCGGCGCGGCGAAGCGGAAGACGTCGCGCAGCACGGTGCCGCCCTCCACCGCTTCGAACCAGTGGTCGTGCTCCATCCACGCGAAGGCGCCGCGAACCATCTCGTCCTGGAACCAGCCGGGGCGGTCGTACCCCGAGATGCGGCTGGTGAGGTGCTGCGTCACGCCCAGGTGCCGCGCGCGCCAGGTCACCGTCTCGCCGATCCCGATCAGCCCCGAGGTGCGCCCGGCCACGGCCGTCTCGCGCGTGTGCGCCAGCGAGCGCTGGTGCAGGTCGATGCTGCGGGCCAGGTCGAACACGCGCTCCGCCGGCGCGGCGATGAAGGTGCTCTGCTCGATCTCGACCACGTCGCTCGTCCCGTGCGGTGGATGCCGTCCGCCTCGCGGATGCTTGCTCGCGCACACTACCGCGGGTATCCTGCCACCACTGCCCACCCTCACACCAGCCCACCGAACGAGGCCACGGCGATGGGAACCCGGGATCCGCGCTTCGACGCCTACATCGAGAAATCCGCCGAGTTCGCCCGGCCGATCCTGACGCACCTCCGCGAGCTGGTGCACGCCACCGTGCCCGAGGTGACGGAAGAGATGAAGTGGAGCATGCCGCACTTCGGCTACAAGGGGATGTTCTGCGGGTTCGCGGCGTTCAAGGAGCACGCCGCCTTCAACTTCTGGAAGCATTCGCTGATCGTGGGCGGCGACCGGCCCGACGATGCCATGGGGAGCTTCGGCCGCATCACCTCCCTGGCCGACCTGCCGCCCGACGACGTGATCGCGGGCTACCTGTGCGAGGCCAAACGCCTGAACGACGAGGGAATCAAGGCGCCGAAGCGCGAGAAGCCCGCCGAGGAGAAGAAGGCGGCGACGGTCCCCGACGACCTCGTCGCCGCGCTGGAGACGAATCCCGCCGCGCTGGAGCACTTCCACGGGTTCTCGCCCAGCAAGCGCAAGGAATACGTCGAGTGGATCACCGGCGCGAAGACCGACGCCACGCGCACCAAGCGCCTCGGAACCGCGGTGGAGTGGATCGCCGAGGGCAAGGCGCTGAACTGGAGATACGAGCGCAGGTAACGGCCGCGCGGCAGGAATCGATGCGCACCAGCGGGAGGCGCGTAGTCCCGGGTGGCGATGGACGTGGACGACGACGCGTGCGTGGAGAGCGCGCTGGCCACGCTGCCGGCGCCGGAAAGCCCGTCGTCCCCGGCGCCTGTTCGAGCGCGTCGTGATGCAGTCGTACGGAATCAGTCCCTGACCGGTTCGGCCGCACTCCTCGCGTCCGCATACCTCACTTTCGACCGAGCGGACCCGAGATGCTCCTGCTTCGCTGCACCCAACGCCTGCTGGACGCCAGCCGGACGATCCCCGAGCAAGCCCCCGCGCCCGCCGAGGGGCTGCTGGGCGAATGGTACGCGAACGTCGCCCCGCTCCCCTTCCCCGGCCGCTGGGCGGTGATGTTCACGCACGCGCAGACGCTGCTCACCGTGGTCGCGCCCGGCCGCGTGCTGCGCACCACCGTTCCCGTCTTCCGCGAGCGCCTCCCCGCGCTGCTGCGCCGGCTGGAGATCCCCGAGGCCTGGATCGCCGAGCACGCGCCGCTGGACGGCGAGGTGCGGGTGGCGCGCACCGACAGCCGCCGCGTGCTGGGGTCGATGAACGACCTGGCCAGCGGGATCTGGTACGGCGCCGACGAGGCGCCGTCGTTCGACCGGCTCGACCTCGCCACGCTCGAACGCGACCTCGCCACCACCCCCCTCACCTTCCTCGGCCACGCCTCGCCCGACCGCGCGATGCTCGGGCTCGCGGGCCTGGGCTGGGCCAAGCGTGGGCCGCGATTTCACGCGGTCGCCCGCACGCCGGCCTGAGCGCCGGGCCGACCCCGGCGGCCTTCGCGCGCTGCTTGAACCGGCGGACGGGGCGTGACGATGGGCGCTCGGCCCGCGCATGAACAAGCGAGGGCTCCCGATCGGGAGCCCTCGCTGTCTTCCATCGTCCAATCCCCTACCAGCCCTTCTCTTCGGGATCCCAGCCAAAGACCTTGATCATCGTCTCCCGCCCGAGACGCAGCGCACCCAGCCGCATACGCATCTCCTCTTCGGGGGGATGTCGCCGTACTGCGCACGGATGCGCGCCTTCTGGAGAATGACGAGAGCCTTATTCAGCGAACCCACCCGCTGCGTGGGCGTCATGCGCCGGTAGCCCTCGATGAGGAATTGCCGGGCCGCATCGTTTTCTCCTGATGGGATTCAGGCGTTCTCCTGCCCGCCGCGCCTCGCCACGTGCCCGCAGGCGTCACGCAGCCGTCGAGCCCGTCCACGGCCCGAGCGAGCCGGTGCGCTCCTGGATGCTCTTGACCGTGCGGACGCGGTTGCGCAGGGCAATGATGGCGTCGACGGCGGCCTCGGCGGCGGAGGTGGTGGTGATGTACGGCACCTTGTAGGTGATGGCGGCGCGGCGCACGGTGTAGTCGTCGTACTGGCTCTGCTTGCCGAGCGGCGTGTTGATCAGCAGCGCCACGTCGCCGCTGATGATGTAGTCGGCCAGGTTCGGCCGCCCCTCGTTCACCTTGAACACCGTGTCGCAGGGGATGCCCCTCCCGCGCAGGTAGCGCGCGGTGCCGCCCGTGGCCATGATGCGGAACCCCATGTCGCTGAGCCGCGCCGCGATCGGGGTGATGGTGGGCTTGTCGGGGTCGTTCACGGTGATGACCACGTTCC
>DASQLJ010000217.1:0-8484 GCA_035630095.1 Longimicrobium sp. | reverse complement strand
CGTTGCCTACGGCGCGCGAAGCCCGGCCCGGAGCGCAGCGGAGGGACACGCCCGGACCCGGCTGTTCCGTCTCGGGCCTCGGCCTGGCTTTTCGGACTCCGCGACGACGATGCGAAGGCCGCTGCGGAGCGGGCGGGGGGCCGCTTCCGCCACCGCCCGGCGCCGCCGCCCGCGCCGTCCACGGGCCCGGCGGGGAAATGCGACGAAGTCCTTGCAGCATGGGACTTAACCGTTACATTTCCCGCGTACCCCGCAGCACGCTGACCCCTTAGGTTTGCGCAGGCTACCCCGCCACGCGGGCTACGCTCCCCACTCTTCATCACCACAGAGGGACCTCGATGAGACGAGTCACGCAGACGGCAGCGCTGCTGCTGTGGGCGTTGCTGCTGGCGTTGGGCAGCGCCGGCACGGCCCACGCACAGGCGGCCACCACGTCGGAGGTGTCAGGGCGCATCACCGGCGAGAACGGCGCGCCCGTCGCCGGGGCCGCGGTGGTCGCCACCAACACCAGCAACGGCGCGGTGTCGCGCACCGTGTCACAGTCGGACGGCCGCTACACCATCACGGGTCTCCAGCCGGGCACCTACACGCTCGCCGTGTCGCGCCTGGGGCTGCAGACCTCCACGCGCACCGGCGTTCGCCTGACGCTGGGCCAGGCGGCGCAGAACGACTTCCTGCTCACCACGGGCGCGGTGGCCCTGGGCGGGATCACGGCGGTGGCCGAGCGCAACCCGATCATCTCGAGCGGGCGCACCGGCACCAGCTCGGTGGTGAGCGACAGCGCGCTGCGCCGCGCCCCCACCCTCAGCCGCGACCTGGCCGACTTCACGCGCCTGGTGCCGCAGCTCACGGTGACCAACACGCAGACGGGCGCGGTGAGCGCCGGCGGCCGCAACAACCGCTACAACAACCTGCAGATCGACGGCACGCCCAACAACGACCTGTTCGGCCTGTCGGGGAGCGGCTCGCCGGCCGGCCAGGGCGGCGGCAAGGCGATCACCCTGGAGGCGATCCAGGAGGTGCAGGTGGTGCTGGCGCCCTTCGACGTGCGCCAGAGCGGCTTCACCGGCGCGTCGGTCAACGCGGTCACCCGCTCGGGCACCAACACCTTTCACGGCACGATCACCGGCTTCCAGCGCAACGAGGCGCTCGCCGGCCGCTTCGTGACCTTCGCCGACACCGCCTCGCGCGACCTGCGGGAGTTCAACCAGGGGTCGTACGCCGGCTCGTTCGGCGGCCCCATCGTGCGCAACAAGGCGTTCTTCTTCGTGGCGGGCGAGATCGGCCGCCGCACCGAGGGCGGCTCGTACCAGGCGGGCACCGACGCCGGCGCGGGCGTGACGCTGGCACAGGCCGACCTGCTGGCGCAGCAGCTCCAGACCAAGTACGGCTTCGACGCGGGCAGCAGCGCGCCGATCACCTACCGGCAGCCCAACACCAACCTGTTCGCCCGCCTCGACTTCAACCTGGGCGCCAACACCCGCCTGACCATCCGCGACAACTACGTGAGCTCGCGGCGCGAGAACATCGGGCGGAACTCGACCACCACGTTCCCCCTGAGCAACGCGGAATACGTCCAGTTCGCCAAGACCAACTCGTTCGTGGCGCAGCTCAACTCGGGCTTCGGGCGCTTCTTCAACGAGTTGCGCGTGGGCTACCTCACCGAGCGCGACCACCGCGGCACGTTCGGCGACCCGTTCCCGCGCATCTCGGTGAACATGGGCGGCAGCCCGGCCCGCAACGTGGTCGCGGGGACCGAGAACAGCTCGATCGCCAACGTGCTGCGCCAGAACATCCTGCCGATCAGCGACGACCTGTCGTTCTCGGCGGGCGCCCACAGCTTCAACGTGGGCACCGACAACGAGTTCTTCAGCTTCTACAACCTGTTCTTCCAGAACAAGTACGGGAACTACACCTTCAACAGCGACTCGCTCTTCCTGCTGGGCCGGCCGGCCACCTTCCAGGTGCAGCGCCTGGCGCCCGGCGGCAAGGAAGCCGCCGAGTTCAGCGTCCGCCGCCTGGGCTTCTACGTGCAGGACCGCTGGAACGTGCTCGACAACATGGTGCTGACGCTGGGGCTGCGGTACGACGCGACCACCTTCCCCGACAAGCCCAGCAATAACCCGCTCGTCACCCAGTTCTACCCGAACCGCAGCACCTCGCGGGTGCCGGGCACGGCGGGGATGCTCAGCCCGCGCTTCGGCTTCAACTGGGACGTGCTGGGCGACAAGACCACGCAGATCCGCGGCGGCGCCGGCCTCTTCGCCGGCCGCCAGCCGTACGTGTGGATCAGCAACCTCTACGGCAACACCGGGGTCGACTTCATCAACTTCCGGTGCGCCACCGAGGCCACCTCGCCCGCCTTCGTCGCCGACCCGAACAACCAGCCGACGGCGTGCGTGGGCGCGTCGCAGCCCAACCTGATCGTGAACACCGTCGACCCCAACCTGAAGCCGCCGCAGGTGGCGCGCTACAACCTGGGGATCGACCGCCAGCTTCCGCTGGGGCTGGTGGCCACGGTGGAGGGGCTCTACAGCAAGACCCGCCACGACCTGTTCTACCGCGACCTGGTGATCGGGCCCGACAGCCTGGGCCGCACCGTGGAGGGCCGTCCGCGCGTGCAGCTGAACAGCGGCACCAAGACGCCGGGCCTCGGTGACGTGTTCGACCTGAACAACACCAGCCTGGGCTACACCTACAGCGTCACCGGCCAGCTGCAGCGGCCGTTCCGCGACGGGTGGGAGGCGAGCCTCGCCTACACCTACGGGCACGCCAAGGACATCAACTCGCTGACCTCGAGCGTGGCGCAGTCCAACTTCCAGTTCAACCTGGTGCGCTTCGACCCGAACCAGCCCGAGCTGACCACCTCGAACTACGACATCCCCAGCCGCCTGGTGGGGCTGGTGAGCCGCCGCTTCGAGTGGTTCCGCAACCTCCCCACCGACCTGACCGTGGTGTACATCGGCCAGTCGGGGCAGCCGTACTCGTACGCCTACAACGGCGACGTGAACGGCGACGGCTTCACGGGCAACGACCTGCTCTACGTGCCGCGCGACAGCACGGAGATCCACTTCGCGTCGTCGGCGACGATCTCCACGGCGCAGTCGTGGCAGAACTTCAACAGCTTCGTGGAGAGCGTGGACTGCCTGCGCGACAACCGCGGCGAGGTGATGGAGCGCAACACCTGCCGCATGCCGTGGACCAACCGCTTCGACATGAAGTTCGCGCAGAACGTTCGCCTGATGCGCAGCACCGCGCAGTTCACGGTGGACGTGATCAACGTGGGCAACCTGCTGAACCGCGAGTGGGGCCGGCAGTACTTCATCGCGAACCAGTCGGACCAGATCCTGAGCACCAGCGGCACGGCCGTGGACAGCAAGGGCCACCGCACGTACAGCGCGTTCAACGCGCGTACGAACCAGTTCAACCTCTCGGACCTGGATTCGCGCTACCAGGTGCAGCTCGGCCTGCGCATCGGCTTCTGAGCCGCTGAGCCAGGCCTTTGATGGAACGAAGGAGGCGGGCAGCGATGCCCGCCTCCTTCGCGTTTCCGGTCCACCGGGGCCGACGTGCCGCCTCGAGCTTGAAAGACTGGTCGGAGTCCGAAAAGCCGGTGCCCTGGCCGTCGACGAAAAAGGCGGATGCGGGCGTGTCCCTCCGCTGCGCTCCGGGCCGGGCTTCGCGCGCCGTAGGCAACGATACCGCCGTTGCCAACGGCGCCGAGCCGCCGGCGCGCCATGGCCCTGCTCGTTTCCACCGTCGACAGTGGCGGCGCGCCGGCGTCTCGGCCCTCCGGGCGCGAATCCCTCACGCAATCCGCCCGCGGAACGAAGTTCGAGGGATCCGTATGACATGATTCCCCGCATCCGGTCGACGGATCACCGGCAGCCAACCAAACGAACGTTCGCGGCGTCCAACCTCCGAGCCAGTCGACAGGCGGGATACGACGGCGGGGCGTCGATCGGGATGCCGCCGCGCGTCACCGGCATCTCCGCCCGCGTCGATCGTCCGCTCCGCACGCGGATCACCTCTCCCGCGACCTTTCGATCGACCGTGGTGTACGTCGCGGTCCAGGCCGTGCGGGGACGGCAATCCCGACGCGTCCGGGAGTCGTCCGCCGTCGTGCGGGCTCGTGCGGAGCGCCGCCGGGCCGCGATCCAGCATCCCCTGATGTCCGCCCTCTTCCGTGCCACCATGAAAAAACGCGTTCTCCCCCTGCTCGCCTGCGCGATCGTGTACGCGGGCGCGGCGGCCGCCCAGGCGCCGGCGATCCCCGCGCTCGAGCGGGCGAACCTGGACACCACCTGCGCGCCCTGCAACAACTTCTACCGCTTCGCCAACGGCGGGTGGATCGCCCGCAACCCGATCCCGGCGGCGTACTCGAGCTGGAGCAGCTTCAACGAGCTGCGCGACCGCAACGAGGAGGTGCTGCGCGGCGTGGTGGAGACCGCCGCGCGGCAGGCCGAGGTCACGCGCGACGACAACACCCGGCGCGTGGGCCGCTTCTACGCCACCTGCCTCGACTCGGCGCGGGCCGAGGCGGCGGGGGTGAGCCCGATCGCGGCCGAGCTGCGGCACGTGGAGGGAATCTCCACCCGCGAGCAGCTGATGGCCGAGGTGGCGCGGCAGCACGCGCGCGGCACCGGCATGCTCTTCAGCTTCCGCGCCTCGCAGGACCCGAAGAACAGCGCCCGGATGATCGCCGACCTGGACCAGGGCGTGCTGGGGCTGCCGGACCGCGACTACTACCTGCGCGACGACTCGGCCACCCGGAAGGCGCGCGCCGACTACCTGCAGCACGTGACGGCGATGTTCGTGCTGGCCGGCCAGCCGCAGGCCGCCGCGCACGCCGACGCCGAGCGGATCATGGCGCTGGAGACGGCGCTGGCCCGCGCCTCGATGACGCGCGTGCAGCGCCGCGACCCCAACGCGCAGTACCACTTCATGTCGGTGGCGCAGGCCGACGCGCTCACCCCCGGCTTCTCGTGGAGCGGCTTCCTGCGCGGCCTGGGGGTGCGGGCGGACAGCCTCAACGTGTCGCAGCCCGAGTTCTTCAAGGCCGCCGCGCAGGAGCTGGCCGCGCGGCCGCTGGAGGACTGGCGCGCCTACCTGCGCTACCGCACCATCAGCCGCTCGGCGAGCTGGCTCTCGTCTCCCTTCGTCAACCAGGCCTTCCGCTTCACCTCGGCGCTCTCGGGGGCGCGCGAGCAGCAGCCTCGCTGGCAGCGCTGCCTGCGCCTGACCGACGCCATCCTGGGCGAGGCGCTGGGGGCGGAGTACGTGAAGGTGGCCTTCACCCCCCAGGCCAAGGCCGAGATGCAGCGGATGGTGGGGAACCTCCAGTCGGTGTTCGCCGAGCGGATCCGGGGGAGCGCGTGGATGAGCCCCACCACGCAGCAGCAGGCGCTGGCCAAGCTCTCGGCCTTCGGCACCAAGATCGGCTACCCCGACACGTGGCTCGACTACGGCACGCTGGAGATCGGCACCACCAGCCACGTGGACAACCTGCAGGCGGCCAACCTCTTCTACCAGAAGCGCAACCTGGCCAGGATCGGCCAGCCGGTGGACCGCTCGGAGTGGTTCATGACGCCGCCCACGGTGAACGCGTACTACTCGCCCTCGCTGAACGAGATCGTCTTCCCCGCCGGGCGGCTGCAGCCGCCGTTCTTCCACCCGTCGTACGACGTCGCCGCCAACTACGGGGGGATCGGCGGCACCATCGGGCACGAGATGACGCACGGGTTCGACGACCAGGGGCGCCAGTACGACGCCCAGGGGAACCTGCGCGACTGGTGGACGGCCGACGACGCGCGCGGCTTCACCGAGCGCGCGGGCGTGGTGGAGCGGCAGTACGCCGCCTACACCGTGCTCGACTCGCTGCACCTGAACGGCAAGCTCACCCTGGGCGAGAACATCGCCGACATCGGCGGGATGACGATCGCGTACTACGCGCTGCAGAAGGACCTGGCCGGGAAGCCGCGCACGCCGATCGACGGCTTCACGCCGGAGCAGCGCTTCTTCTTGGCCTACGCCCAGGCGCGCCGCGCCTCGTTCCGCGACCAGCAGCTGCGGATGATGGTGCAGACCGACCCGCACTCGCCCAACGAGTTCCGCGTGAACGGGCCGCTGGCGAACATGCCCGAGTTCGCGCGGGCGTTCGGCTGCAAGCCCGGCGACCCGATGGTGCGGCCCGAGGCGGAGCGGGTGAGCATCTGGTAGAAAACGGCAGGGGACAGGGGAGAGGGGGACAGGGGACGGCCGGCAATCGCCCCGTCCTCGACCCCATCCACTGCAAACCGGCCGCGGGCAATCGCCCGCGGCCGGTTTCGGCGTCTCGCCTCGGATGTCGTTGGGAGGATGGGGCGCGGCGGGGCTTGCTGCGATCCCGCGCGCGCGGCAAGTTGCGCCGCGAACCACGGCCGGCGTCCCTCTCCATCGAATGATGAAACCCTTCCTGATCGGCATCGCCGGGGGCACCGGCTCGGGCAAGACCACCGTGGCGCGGCGGATCTACCAGTCGCTGCACCTGGACTCGGCCGTGTTCCTGGACTACGACGCGTACTACAAGGAGCTGGGGCACCTGTCGATCGAGGAGCGGCAGAAGATCAACTTCGACCACCCCGACTCGCTCGACAACGAGCTGTTCATCGGCCACCTGCAGCGGCTCATCGCCGGGCTGCCGATCGAAAAGCCCACGTACGACTTCACCCGCCACACCCGCGCCGCCGAGTCGGTGCGCGTGGAGCCGCGCGACGTGATCCTGGTGGACGGCATCCTCCTCTTCGCCGATCCGCAGCTCCGCGACATGTTCGACCTCAAGATCTTCGTGGACACCGAGGCCGACGTGCGCTTCATCCGCCGGCTGCGGCGCGACATCGGCGAGCGCGGGCGGTCGCTGGAATCGGTGATCGAGCAGTACCTCAACACCGTGCGGCCCATGCACTTCGAGTTCGTGGAGCCCACCAAGCGCTACGCCGACGTGATCCTCCCCCGCGGCGGCCAGAACAGGGCCGGCATCGAAGTCATCGCCGCCCGAATCCGCGAGCGCCTGGCCGAGAAGGCGCAGCGCGAGGCGGCGGTCGTCGCCTGACCGTGGTTCTACGGCAACCGCTTCTCTCACAGAGGACACAGAGGACACGGAGAACTGCCGTTTCGCTGTTCCTCCGTGACCTCCGTGCCCTCTGTGAGAGTCCTGCCGTTTCTGTTTTCGTGCTGGATCTTCACTCCTCACCGGCCTCCGATCGTCTGGTCGCCGGTTCGGCGGACCGGGTTCGGCGTGGCGGTGTAACCTCACACGGGTTATCGTCTTCCAATCTCCCGCACCCCTGGCACCCGCGCGCATGATCGTCCGTTCGCTCTTCTTCGCCCAGTACCGCGACTTCGCCGGCGCGGACGAGATCGCCGTGGAGCTGCCGGAGGCGGCGTGCGTGGCCGACCTGGTGCAGCACCTCCGCGCCGGCGGCGACGGGCTGTCGAAGCTCCCCGCGAAGCCGGTGGTCGCGGTGAACATGGACTACGCGCCGCTCGCCACCGCGCTCCGCGACGGCGACGAGGTGGCGTTCATCCCGCCCGTGGCCGGAGGCTGAGTTGCCCGCCCATGCCGCCGTCACCGCCGAGCCGATCGACGCCGCGCGCCTGCTGGGCGACAGCGTGAGCCCGGACGACGGCGCCGCGCTGCTCTTCTGGGGCGTGGTGCGCAACCACAACGAGGGGCGCCCGGTGAGCCACCTGGAGTACCACGCCTACGCCGAGATGGCCGAACGGATGATGCTGCGCATCGGCGACGAGGCGGTGGCGCGCTTCGGCGTGGGCGACGTGCGCATCGTGCACCGCGTGGGGAAGCTGGCGATCGGCGAGGCGAGCGTGGCGATCGCCGTCGCCTCCCCCCACCGCGCCGAGGCGTACGAGGCCAGCCGCTACGTGATCGAGGAGCTGAAGAAGCGGGTTCCCGTGTGGAAGCGCGAGGGGTACGTGGACGGCGAGAGCGAGTGGGTCCCCGGCTTCGCCCCCGGGGCCGAGACGAGCGGGAGCCCGCTGTGAGCGGCCTGGTGCAGCTCGGCGGCATCCCCGCGGCCCCGGCGGAGCGAGAGGTGCCGGTGGAGGGGCCGATGCACGATGGCTTCGGCCGGCGCATCGAGTACCTGCGCATCTCGGTGACCGACAAGTGCAACCTCCGCTGCGTGTACTGCATGCCGCTGGAGGGGCTGCCCTGGCTCAGGCGCGAGGAATTGCTGAGCTACGAGGAGATCGCCGAGATCGTGCGGGAGATGGCGGCGGTGGGGCTGCGGAAGATCCGCATCACCGGCGGCGAGCCGCTGGTGCGCCGCGACCTGGCCACGCTGGTGCGCAAGATCCGCGCGGTGCCGGGGATCGACGACGTGGCGCTCTCCACCAACGCCGTGCTGCTGGAAGAGCACGCCGACGAGCTCCGCGCCGCCGGCGTGGACCGGCTGAACGTGTCGCTCGACTCGCTGATCCCGGGGC
>DASQLJ010000216.1:0-3591 GCA_035630095.1 Longimicrobium sp. | reverse complement strand
GCGCTGGCGCTGGCGGACCGGGTGGTGGTCGCCGTCGGCTACTCTCCGCAGCAGGGCAAGCAGGGGATGTTCGCGGTGGACGAGCGCGTCGCCCTCATCCGCGAGGTCTTCGCCGGCGAGCCGCGCATCGAGGCCGACGCGTTCCAGGGGCTGCTGGTGGACTACGCCCGCCGCCGCGGCGCCGCGCTGGTGGTGAAGGGGCTGCGCACCGTGGCCGACTTCGAGTACGAGATGCAGATGGCGCTGATGAACCGCGCGCAGCATCCCGGGCTCGACACCGTGTTCCTGGCGCCCGATCCCGCGCACTCCTTCGTCTCCGGCACCCTCGTCCGCCAGATCGCCACGCTGGGCGGCGACGTGAGCCCGTTCGTCTCCCCCGCCGTGCTCGCCGCCATCGGCGCAAAGGTCCGCGCGGCTTCGCGGAGCTGATCCTCCCCGTATCTTCATCGACATGGATTTCCTGACGAGCATCCGGCACCGCGCGCGTGAACGGCCGCGGCGGCTGATCTTTCCCGAGGGCCACGACGCCCGCACCCTCGAGGCGGTGTCGCGCGTGGTGGCCGAGGGGCTGGCGATCCCCATGGTGATCGGCGGCGACCTGACGCGCGCCGACCTGGACGACCTGGGCGCGCCCGACGTCGAGGTGGTGAACCCGGCCACCGACGCGCGGCGGGCGGAGCTGGCGAACCGCCTGTACGAGCGGCGGAAGGCGAAGGGGATGACGGAGGAGGAGGCCCTGCGCCAGTGCGCCGACCCGCTGCTCTTCGGCGCGCTGATGGTGGGCGCCGGGCTCGTGGACGGCTCGGTGGCGGGCGCCGCGAACACCACGGGAGACGTGGTGCGCGCGGCGATCCACGGCGTGGGGCCCGCGGCGGGGATCCGCACCGTGTCATCCTCCTTCTACATGGTGGTCCCCGAGTTCCGCGGCGCGGGGACCGAGGTGCTGACCTTCACCGACGGCGCCGTCCTCCCCGACCCCACCGCCGAGCAGCTCGCCGACGTCGCGCTGGCCGCCGCCGCGGCGCGGACCCGCATCGTGGGCGACGCGCCGCGGGTGGCGTTCCTCAGCTACAGCACGGCGGGGAGCGCGCAGGGCCCCAGCATCGACAAGGTGCGCCAGGCGCTCGCCCTCTTCCGCGAAAAGGCGCCGCACGTCCCCGCCGACGGCGAGCTGCAGGTGGACGCCGCGCTGATCGCCTCCGTCGGCGAGAGGAAGGCGCCCGGCTCGGCGGTGGCCGGAACCGCCAACATCCTCGTCTTCCCCGACCTGGACGCGGGCAACATCGCCTACAAGCTGGTGGAGCGCCTGGCCCACGCCGAGGCGATCGGCCCGCTGCTGCAGGGCCTCGCGCGGCCGTGCAACGACCTGTCGCGCGGCGCCGACGTGGACGATGTCGTCAACACCGCCTGCCTCACCTCGCTCATGGCCGACTGACGCGTCGGCCGGCGGGTGCGCGGATCGCAAGAAAACCCTTGCTCGCGCGCCCGCCCGTCCTGCAGTTGCGTCCCGGCGCCGCCTGGCCTCACCTTCGCAAGCAGCGGAAGATGGCGATGCTCGGCTACAACAGGCGCCTCGGCATCAATCGAAAACGAACGGGGATTCCGATCATGATCTCGCTCTTCGACGCGCGAGACGTCCGATCGATCCGCCTTACGACACCTCACCCGCCCGATTCATGATCTCACCCCTGTCACACCTCCGCTCGTTCCTCCTCGCCGCGGCGCTGGTTGGATTCGGCACGCCGGCGGCGGCGCAGCTCACCTTCGACGGGCTCGCGTGGGGTACGCCCGCCGAGCAGGCCAGGGCGCGCTTCGCCGCGCAGGGCTACCGCTTCCGCGGCACCGACCAGGACGGCGACCTGGTGTTCTGGGGGCCGCTTCGCTCCGAGCTGGTGGTGACGATGGCGCCCGGCGGCGTGGTCGGCGTCGCGCTGAGTCGGCCGGGCACGCTGGCGCAGGTGCGCGCGCGCCACCGCGCCGCCGCCGATTCGCTGCGCCGCGTCCACGGCCCGCCGACGTCGACCGAGGAGATGAGCGCGTCCTGGGAGCGCGACAGCGTTTCGCTGGGCGCCTGGTACACAGACCGCGACGCGGCGACGCGGGCGCCGCAGGGCGGGATCACCGCGTACGGCCGCGGCTACTGGGCCGAGTCCGAGCGCCGCTCCGACCTGGAGCGGGCGCACGACGCGCGCATCGAACGGGGCGAGCAGCCGCGCGACACGCTGATGGTGGGCGACTGGATGCGCGTCTACAGCGACACCCGCGTCCTCGCCTCCTTCGACAGCTCGGGCACGGTGCGCGTGGGCCCGGGCGTGTACCGCACCCGCTTCCGCGAGGCCTGGATGTTCACGCAGCGGCTGGAGAACGGGACGAAGTACACCGGCGCCGTGCGCGAGGTGGAGATCGACTGCCGCGCGATGCGCGAGCGGCTGCTGCGCACCGTGCCCTTCTACGACAGGCAGAGCTCCCCGCCGGTCGACGTTCCCCCCGCGCAGCGGCGCTGGACCACCCCCGCCGCCACCTCGCCCGAGGGGCGCGAGATCCGCCGCGCCTGCCAGCTCGGCGCCGGCGCGGGCGGCTGAGGCCGGACGCGGTGTTTGCGCTGGCGCCCACGGCGGCGTAGCTTCGCAGTCGAACGCGCGGCTGGGGCCGGAGATGGCACCCTTGTTGCCCCCGTCGCGTCCGGATTGCGGTGCCGGACGTCAACCTCGTCAATGGACCAGGAGCCATGAGCTTCCGAACGAGCAAGCAGAACGGTGTGGTGGTGGTGGACGTGGATGGCCAGCTCATCGTGGGCAACCGCCAGGAGCTGAAGCAGAAGGTGCTCGACGAGCTCGAGGGCGGGGAGCGCAAGTTCCTGATCGACTTCACCAACACCGGCTACATCGACTCGTCGGGGCTGGGCGTGCTGGTGAGCCTTTCCAAGAAGATCCGCGAACAGGGCGGCGAGCTGCGCCTGGCCAACCTGAACGAGGACCTGCGCACGCTGTTCGAGCTCACCAAGCTCGACACGCTCTTCAACATCGCCGACTCGCGCGACGCCGCGCTGTCGGCCTTCTAGACACGCGCACGTTCGCCGCCCGCCCGGTGCGCGCGAAGCCGCGTTCCGGGCCGGCGGCGGCGGCGCTCCCGTCCTGAGCCGATGGACATCCCCGACCGCAGCGCGGCCGCGCGGCCGTCCCCGCAGGGGACGCACTTCGCGCTGGAGCTGCCCAGCGACCTCCGGCTGATCGACCCGGCCATCGGCTACCTGGCGGGGCGCCTGCGCGACTACGGGTTCGAAGGCTCGCGCCTGACCCTCAACTTCCGCGTGGGGATCTCCGAGGCGCTGGCCAACGCCATGATCTACGGCAACGACCGCGACCCCGCCAAGCGCGTGCGCGTGGAGGTGGAGCTGGGGTTCGAGCGCGTGTCCGTGGTGGTGCGCGACGAGGGCGCCGGCTTCGACCCCGGCCAGGTGCCCGACCCCACCCTTCCCGAAAACATCGAAGAGCCCGGCGGCCGCGGCATCTTCCTGCTGCGCGAGCTGATGGACGAGGTCGACTTCCACGGCTGCGGCAACTGCGTGCGCCTGGTGCTGTACCGCCAGGA
>DASQLJ010000215.1:0-8519 GCA_035630095.1 Longimicrobium sp. | reverse complement strand
CCGCCCACGAAGAAGCGCTCGAAGGGGAAGCGGTCCACGTTGCCGAACACCGTGCCCGTGCGCACCGCCAGCCCCAGCGCCAGGCGCATCGGCCGCGGCCCCGTGCCGATGGTGCCCGCGGGGACCCACCACTCGGCGTCGGCCAGCAGCTTCTGGAAGTTGCCGTCGCCGCCCATGAAGCCGCCCGTCTGCGCCGCCGACAACGACTGGCGGGTGCCCTGGGTGGGGAAGAGCGGGTGGTTCTTGGTGTCGCGCGTGACCCCCAGGCTCACCGTGCTGGCCGTGGCCGGCGGGAGGCAGAAGACGTTGTTGCTCCCGGTGCCGCAGGGGTCGTCGAAGGCGCTGTAGCGCGTGCGCGACAGGGTGTAGCCCACGAACGCCCGGGTGCGGTTCCACCCCGGCACCGGGAAGCCGAACTGCAGGCTGCCGCCGGTGCGCGTGCGGCGCCCGTTGTTGGTGGTCACGAAGCGGTCGCCCGTGCGGAAGAGCGAGATCGTCCCCGAGTTGCGGCTCCCGGCGATCGCCGGGTCGGTGTAGCTGGCCTCGAAGGTGCTGCGCCCGTAGCCGTACTCGGCGCGCAGGTTGGCCTGCTTCCCCTGGCCGAACAGGTTGGGCTGCTGGTACCCCAGGAAGCCCGACACGCCGCCGCCGCGCCCCGCGTAGCCGCCGCCGATCACCGTGCCGAAGTTGATGTTGCCGGTCTGCTTCTCCTTCACCCGGAACACGATGTCCACCACCCCCGAGTCGGGGTTGGGCTGGATGTCGGGCGTCGGCATCGGCGTCTCGAAGTAGCCGAGGCCGCTGATCGCCTGGTAGCTCTGCAGCAGCCGGGTCTCGTCGTACACGTCGCCGGGCACCAGCCACATGCGGTCGCGCAGCACCTGCTCGTGCGTGGTGGTGTTCCCCTCGAACACGATGTGGCGCACGTAGAACGGCTGCCGCTCGCTCACCGCGATGGTGGCGTTCACCACGGGATCGCCGCCGCCGGTGGCCGGCACCCGCTCGATCGCCGGCTCCACCTGCGCGTACAGGTACCCCTCGTTGCGGTACTGCTGCTGGATCTGCGTGGCCGCCGCGTCCAGCGCGCCGCGGTCGAACACCTCGCCGCGCATGCGTTGCGAGGTGCCGCCCACCGGCAGCCCCAGCACCGAGCGGTGCTGCTCCAGGAAGAGCCGCTCCAGCGCCTCGTGCGGGAAGTGCGCGGCGCCCACGATGGTGAACTCGCCCAGGCGGTAGCGCGGACCCTCGCTCACGTCCACCACCAGCCGCGCGTTGCCCGTGGCCGGGTCCACGATCAGCGTGTCGCCCAGCACCGCGAAGTCGATGTAGCCGCGCGCGCCGTAGAAGCGCGGCAGGCTCTCGCGCAGGTCGGCCTCGAAGGCCTCGCGGTCGAACTTGCCGGAGCGGAACCACCAGAAGCCCTCGGGCTTGGTGTTCATCGCCCCGCTCAGCTCCTCGTCGCTGAAGGCGCGGTTCCCCTGGAAGTCGATCGCGGCCAGGTTCAGGCGCGAGCCCTCGCGCACGTTGAACACCAGGCGGTACCCCTCGGCCGGGTTGGCCATCGGCACCAGCGAGGTGTCCACCGAGATCAGCTGCAGCCCCTTCTTCGCCAGCTCGTCGCGGATGCGCGACTGCACGTCGAGCACGCGCTGCGGGTTGAGCGGCGCCCCCTCGCGCAGCCGCACGCTGTCGCGCACGGCGGTCCCGCTCAGGCTGCGCAGCCCGCGGAACTCCACCTGCGCCACGTAGGGGCGCTCCACCACCTGCAGCGTCACGATGCCGTGGCCGGGGGTGGTCTCGCGCACCAGCACGTCGGCGCTCTGGTACGCCTGGCTCCCCATCAGCCGGCGGATGGCGCCCTGCACCTGCACCGCGGTGACGGTGCTGCGGGGGAGGATGCCGGCGGTGGAGCGCACCGCGGCGGCGGCCATGCGCTGGTTGCCGCGCACCTCCACCGAGTCCACCACCAGCCCCGTCTGCCGCGGCGTGGCGGCTGCGGGGGCGGGGGTGACCTGGGCGTGGAGCACGCGGGGCGCCGCGAGCGCGGCGAGGCTGAAAGTGAGGAGGGCCGCCGTGGCGGCCCCTCTCCGTTCGAGGAAGCGAAGCACTGCTTTACCCGTCAGGTGGTCGTGGTCGTGGACTGTTTCGAGAGGACGCGGAACGCCAGCGCCTGGCGGTCCTCGCCCACCGTCACCTCGATCTCGTCGCCCGGCGCGTACTCGGCCAGCAGGATCTTCTCCGAGAGCGGATCCTCCAGGTAGCGCTGGATCGCGCGGCGGATCGGCCGCGCGCCGAACTTCTCGTCGTACCCGTTCTCGATCAGGAAGTCGATCGCCTCGTCCGAGAGCTTGATCCCGATCTCCTCCTCCTTGAGCCGCGTCTCCACGTCGGCCAGGAGGTTGTGGATGATCTGCCCGATCTGCTCGCGGGTCAGCGGGTGGAAGATGATCGAGTCGTCCAGCCGGTTCAGGAACTCGGGGTTGAACGCGCGCTCGATCTCCTCCTTGACCTTCTCCTCCATCCGGTCGAACTGGCTCTTCCCGTCCGACTGGTGGAAGCCCAGCCCCTTGCCCTTGCCGATGTCGCGGGCGCCGAGGTTGGAGGTCATGATGATGACCGTGTTCTTGAAGTCGATCACCCGGCCGTAGTTGTCGGTCAGGTGGCCCTCGTCCAGCACCTGGAGGAGGATGTTGAACACGTCGGGGTGCGCCTTCTCGATCTCGTCGAGGAGCACCACCGAGTACGGCTTGCGCCGCACGGCCTTGGTGAGCGTCCCGCTGTCCTCGTAGCCCACGTACCCCGGAGGGGCGCCGATGAGCCGCGACACCGAGAACTTCTCCATGTACTCGCTCATGTCCACGCGGATGAGCGCGTTACGGTCGGCGAAGAGGAACTCGGCCAGCGCGCGCGCCAGCTCCGTCTTCCCCACCCCGGTGGGCCCGGCGAAGATGAACGAGCCGATCGGCCGGCGCGGGTCCTTGAGCCCGGCGCGGCTGCGGCGGATCGCCTTGCTGATCGCCTGGATCGCGCGGTCCTGCCCCACCACGCGCTTGTGGACCTCCGCCTCCATGTTCACCAGGCGCGCGCTCTCGGCCTGCTTGAGCCGCGTCACCGGGATCCCCGTCCAGCGGCTCACGATGAAGGCGATGTCCTCCTCGCCGAGCGTGGGCCGGTTGGTGCGGCGCTCCTCTTCCCAGGCCTTCTCGCGCTCCTGGATGCGGCGCTGCAGCTCGCGCTCGTGGTCGCGCAGCTCGGCGGCGCGCTCGAAGTCCTGGTCGCGGATCGCCTCGTCCTTCTTCTGCCCGACCTTCTCCATCTCCTGCTTGAGGTCGTTCACGTCGGCCGGCGGCACCTGGGTGGCCAGCCGGGCGCGCGCCCCCGCCTCGTCGATCACGTCGATCGCCTTGTCGGGGAGGAAGCGGTCGGTGATGTAGCGCTCGCTCAGCTTCACCGCGCTCTCGATCACCAGGTCGGTGATGGTGACGCGGTGGTGGTCCTCGTAGTGGCTGCGCAGCCCCTTGACGATCTCGATCGCCTCGTCGATCGACGGCGGCTCGACCGCCACCGTCTGGAAGCGCCGCTCGAGGGCGCCGTCCTTCTCGATGTACTTGCGGTACTCGTTGAGGGTGCTGGCGCCCACGCACTGCAGCTCGCCGCGGGCCAGCGCCGGCTTCAGCATGTTGCTGGCGTCGATGGCCCCTTCGGCCGCGCCCGCGCCCACCAGGGTGTGCAGCTCGTCGATGAAGAGGATGATGTTCTTGTTCTGGCTGATCTCGTTCATCACCGCCTTGAGCCGCTCCTCGAACTGGCCGCGGTACTTGGTGCCGGCGATCACGGCGGCCATGTCCAGCGCCAGCACGCGGTGGTCGCGCAGGCTCTCGGGGCACTTGCTCTCGGCGATCAGCTGGGCGAGGCCCTCCACGATGGCGGTCTTGCCCACGCCCGGCTCGCCGATCAGCACCGGGTTGTTCTTCTTGCGCCGCGACAGGATCTCCATCACGCGCTCGATCTCCTCAGCGCGGCCGATGGTGGGGTCCAGCTCGCCCTGGCGCGCCAGCTCGGTCAGGTCGCGGCAGAAGTGGTCGAGCGCCGGCGTCTTGCTCTTCTTCTCGCCCTTGGGCGTCCCCGACGCGCTCCCGCCGATGGCGCCCGACGACGCCTGCGGCGCGGCGCTGGGCTCGCTGCCCAGCAGCTTCAGCGTCTCGCGGCGCGCGTCTTCCAGGCTCACGCCCAGCTGCCCCAGCACCTCGGCCGCGATCCCCTTCTCCTCGCGGAGGAGGCCCAGCAGGAGGTGCTCGGTGCCCACGTAGCTGTGGTTGAGCTCGCGCGCCTCGGCCATGGCGAACTCCAGCACCTTCTTGGCGCGCGAGGTGTAGGGGAGCTCGCCCAGGGCGATGGTGGCCTTCCCGCGGCGCACGCTCTCCTCGACCTTCTCCTGCACCTGCTCCAGGTCGACGGCCAGGTTGTTCAGCACCGCGGCGGCCACGCCCTCGCCCTCGCGGATCAGCCCCAGCAGGATGTGCTCGGTCCCCACGTAGTCGTGCTGCAGGCGGATGGCCTCCTCGCGGGCCATCGCCAGCACCTTCCGCACGCGATCGGTGAAATTGTAGTTCATTGCTCGACTGGCCTCCGGCCTGCGGAGTGATGGTCTCTGCCTGCGCTCGCGCGCGAAACTCTGCATGGGGCGGGCCGTTCCCGGAATCACGCCGGGTGTTCCCGATCCATGCCTGCTGATGTCAACGGCTTAGGCTGCAGCCGCGAAGTTCGATTTTCCGGAAAAGTGCGCCCGGGGCCGTGCGGCCCCCAAGGCGTTCATGCCGATTCGACCGGTTCCTCGCCCAGCGCCTGCCGAACGTACGCGGCCCGCGCCACGTCGGCGTCCTGGCCGGCCCCGTCCACCAGCTCCAGGTGGGCGGCCTGGGCGAAGATCATGATGCGGTTCAGCGTGTATACCCGCACCCCCCGGATGAGGTCCAGCCCCACCCCCAGGCGCACGCCGGAGAGGAGGTTCATCACCTCCTCGAAGCCCGTGCTGCGGGCGTGGCGCAGCAGCCCGTAGGCGCGCCACACCTTGTCCTCGATCACGGTGCGGGCGTCGCGCAGCAGCACCGAGCGCGCCTGCGTCTCGTACTGCACCACCTGCTGCACGATGCGCTGCAGGTGGTCGATCAGGTCTTCCTCCGTCTTCCCCAGCGTGGTCTGGTTGGAGATCTGGAAGAAGTTGCCCACCACCTCCGAGCCTTCGCCGTACAGCCCGCGAAAGGTGAGCCCCACCTGGCTGATCCCCTGCAGCACCTTGCCGATCTCCTGCGTGAGCACCAGCCCCGGCAGGTGCATCAGCACCGAGGCGCGCAGCCCCGTGCCCACGTTGGTGGGGCAGCTGGTGAGGTAGCCGAACTCGGTGTGGAAGGCGTAGGGGAGCCGGGTCCCCATCTCGTCGTCGAGCCGCTCGATCGCCCGCCACGCGTCGCGCAGCCGGAAGCCGCCGACCAGCGACTGGAGGCGCAGGTGGTCCTCCTCGTTCACCATCACGCTCACCGGCCGGCCGCGGCCCAGCAGGAGCGCGGCGTCGGAGCTGGGGGTGGCGCCGTCGGCGCCCACCAGCTCGCGGCTCACCAGGTGGCGCTCCAGCAGGAGCTGCCGGGCGGCGGGGGCGAGCTGCGGGATCACCAGCGCCTCGGCCTGCTTCAGCTCGCCGGTCTGCTCGGCGGCGGAGCGGGCCAGCCGCAGCACCTCGGCGCGGTCGGCCGCGTCCGCCCGGGGGCCGAACTTGAAGCCCTGCAGGTTGCGCGCGAGCCGGATGCGGGTGGAGAGCACGATGTCGCTGTGCGGGCCGGCGGCGTCGAGCCACTCCAGCCCCGCCTCGGGGTCGCCGGGGAGCAGCGGTTTCTTCGCCATCAGGGCTGTACCTCCAGCCTGCGGATCTGGTCGCGCAGCCCCGCCGCGCGCTCGAAGTCCTCCTCGTCCACCGCGCGCTGCAGCGAGCGGCGCAGCGAGACGACGCGCGCGGTGCGGTCCATCTCCGTCGGGTCCGGCGGGAGGTAGACCTTGCCCACGTGCTGGGTGCCGCCGTGCAGCTTGCGCAGCAGCCCCTTCAGCGACGGCTCGAACACGCTCCAGCAGCGCGGGCACCCCAGGCGGCCGGTGCGCTTGAAGTCGGCCAGGGTGAGGCCGCACGAGGGGCAGGTGCCCAGGGCGCCCTGCTCGGCCGCCATCGGCTTCCCCATCTGCGCCAGGAAGTCGGCGAGCGGCGCGGTCGTCCCCGTCCCCGGGTCGAGACCGAGCGCGGCCGCGCACCCCTCGCAGAGGTGGCGGGTGGTGGCCTCGTTGTTCTGGATCTGCGTGAAGTGGATCGAGGCCTCGTTCTTCGCGCAGCGGTCGCACAGCGTAGCCATGGATGGTTCCTTCATTCCAGCAGCCCGGTGTCGGCGTCGTCGTGCGCGGGCAGCAGGCGCCCGGCGTGCAGCCGCAGCACCCGTCCCGCGCGCGCGGCCAGGGCAAGGTCGTGCGTCACCAGCACCAGCGCGGCGCCCTCTTCCCGGCACACCTGGAAGAAGAGCTCGTGCAGCGCCTCGGCGGTCTCGGGGTCGAGGTTTCCGCTCGGCTCGTCGGCCAGCAGCACCAGCGGCCGGTTGGCCAGCGCCCGCGCCACCGCCACCCGCTGCTGCTCGCCGCCGGAGAGCTGCGAGGGCTTGTGCGTGAGCCGCGCCTCCAGCCCCACGTGCGCCAGGAGCTCGCGGGCGCGCTCGCGTGCCGCTTTGTCCCCCGCGCCGGCGATGAGCTGCGGCATCATCACGTTCTCCAGCGCCGTGAACTCGCGCAGCAGGTGGTGGAACTGGAAGACGAAGCCGATCGTCCTGCTTCGTACCCTCGCCCCCTCCTCCTCGTTCAGCGAGGCCAGCCTGCGCCCGCCCACCAGCACCTCGCCGGCGTTGGGAAGGTCGAGCCCGCCGAGCACCTGCAGCAGGGTCGACTTCCCCGAGCCGCTGCGGCCGATCACCGACACGGCCTCGCCGCGGCCCACGTCCAGGTCCACCCCGTCCAGCACCGTCAGCGTCCTCCCGTCGCCGCCCGTGTACAGCTTCCGCACGCCGCGCGCCGACAATGCCGCATCCCCCATCGCCCAGGTGGCGGCCGGCGCCTCGGCCCGCGTCTCCGCCGAGACTTCGACGGACGCTGCGGCCGCGCGGAACCCGGAGCCGGCCGGCACGGCGTCCGCGTCGGCGGATGGAGACGCGGCGGACGCGTAGGCGGCGGAGGGCGGCGGCGCGAAGTCCGCCGCCGGCGCCTCGGCGGACACGTACGCGGCCTTCTCGTCGCCGCCGTCGCCGACGCGGTCGGACCGGTCCTCGGGGGGCGGGGCCGCGCTACTCATGGCGGATCGCCTCCACCGGCGTGAGGCGGGCGGCCTGGATGGCGGGGTAGATGGTGGCCACGAACGAGATCAGCACCGTCGCCAGGATGATGGTCACCACGTCGAGCGGGTCGCTGCGCACCGGCAGGTGGGTCACGAAGTAGATCTCGCCCGGGATGCGGATGAGCTGGTAGCGGTCGATCACGTAGTTCAGCAGCAGCCCGCCCGCGGCGCCGGCGAGCGACCCCACCAGCCCGATCACCAGCCCCTGGATCATGAAGATGCGCAGCACCCGCCGCGAGGTGAGCCCCATCGACTTGAGGATGCCGATCTCGCGCGTCTTGTCGGTCACCACCATCACCAGCGTGCTGACGATGTTGAACGCCGCCACGATCACAATCAGGAGGAGGATGAGCGACATCGCGAGCTTCTCGAGCTTGAGCGCCGAGAAGAGCGCCTGGTTCATCGTCTTCCAGTCGTCGGTGCGGTAGGGGAGCCCCAGCTTCTCCACGATCCGCTCGCCCACCTCCGTCGCGTTGCCGGGGTCGGGGACGCGCACCTCGATCCCCGAGACGGAGCGGCCGATCCCGGTGAGCTCCTGCGCGGCGGGGATGGTGGTGTACATGAACTTGTTGTCGTACTCGTACATCCCCGTGCGGAAGGTGCCCGTCACCTCGTACTTGCGGATGGTGGGCATCAGCCCGCCCACCGCGGTGACGTTCACGTTCTGCAGCGAGATCACCACCACCGTGTCGCCGGGGAGAAGGCTGGCGCGCCCGGCCAGCCCCTCGCCGATCGCCACCGGCGGCAGCCCCGAGCGGGTGCGCGGCGGGAGCATGTCGTGCCGGCGCAGCGTGCCACCGATCCCGGTGACCGACGGCCCCGGCTGGTAGGGGTCGATGCCGCGCAGGATCGCCGCCTCGGTGTACGCGGCGCGGTTGCGGATCGCCACCTCGGTGTGGATGAACGGCCCCGCGGCCGCCACGTCCTTCACCTCGCGCACCCTGGTCAGCGCCCCCTGCCAGTCGTCCATGCGCATCCCTTCCCCGTACGTCATCACCCAGATGTGGGGATTGACGCCCAGGATCTTGTCGCGCAGGTCCTCCTGCAGCCCCGTCATCACCGCCGTCACCACGATCAGCGCCATCACCCCCACGCTCACGCC
>DASQLJ010000214.1:0-5038 GCA_035630095.1 Longimicrobium sp. | reverse complement strand
CCACACGTCGCGCAGCAGCGCCGGGTGCGGGCGGTCGAGCAGCGGGTGGCCCACGAAGCGGGCGTTCACCCCGGCCGCGCGGAGGAACGCCTCTTCGAAGGGCAGGACCACCGCCACGCGGTCGGCGTCGCGGGCCAGGTCGCGCACCCGGCTCTTGTGCCACGCCCACACCTGCGGGGCGATGTAGTACAGCACGGGGATCCCGCGGCCGCGGGCGTGCTTCGCCAGCCGCAGGTTGAAACCGGGGTAGTCGATGGGGATCACCAGGTCCACGCGCTCGCGCTCCAGCGCGGCGAAGACCCGCTTCTTCAGGTCGATGAAGTACGGCAGGTGGCGAAGGACCTCCACGAAGCCCATCACCGCGAGCTCGCCGAGGCCGGCCATGAGCTCCACCCCCTCGGCCTTCATCCGCGCGCCGCCCAGCCCCAGCATCCGCGCGCGGGGGAAGCGCGCGCGCAGCGCCCGGGCGAGCGCCGCGCCGTGCAGGTCGCCGCTCTCCTCCCCGGCCGAGATGAAGATCACCGGCGCGGCGGCGCTCACCGCCCCGCCTGCGTGCTCTTCAGCATCCAGTAGATGACCGAGAGGATGGCCAGCAGGAACAGGATCAGGCGCGCCAGCGACGGCGGCTTGGGCGTGGTGCCCCAGCGCCCGGGCTTACGCTGATGCGGCCACGGCGACAGCATGGTCCTCGATCTTCTCCATGATGCGGAGCGCCACCGCCAGCGCGTCGCGCCCGTCGCGGCCGCTCACCACCAGCGGCGCCTCGCCGCGCACCGCCGCCACCCACGCCTCCAGCTCGGCGCGCAGCGGCTCGGCGCCGTCGCCCTTCAGCTCGATGCGCTCCACGATGCTCATCAGCGACAGCAGGTTCACGTCGCCCTCGGGCATGGTGGCGCCCTTGCGCAGCCGCAGGAACTCGCCCGTCCCCTTCGCCAGGTCCAGCGACAGGTACCCCGAGCGCTGGAAGAAGCGGATCTTCCGCATCCGCTCCATGCTCACCCGGCTGGCGGTGATGTTGGCCACCGCGCCGCCCTCGAACACCAGCCGCGCGTTGGCGATGTCCACGTTCCCCGTCAGCACCCCCACGCCCACCGCCTCCACCGACTCCACCGGGCGGCGCACCAGCCCCAGCAGCAGGTCGATGTCGTGGATCATCAGGTCCAGCACCACCGCCACGTCCGTCCCCCGCGGGCCGAAGGGAGCGAGACGGTGGCTCTCGGCGAAGCGCGGGTCCTCCAGGTACGCCTCGCAGGCCCGCAGCGCGCCGTTGAAGCGCTCCACGTGACCCGTGGCCACCGTCAGCCCGTTCGCCTCGGCCTTCGCCACGATCGCGTCGGCCTCCGCCACCGACGCGGCGATCGGCTTCTCGATCAGCAGGTGCACGCCGGCGTCCAGCGCCGTCAGCGCCACCTCGGCGTGCGCGGTGGTCGGGACGGCCACCACCGCCGCGTCCACCGCGCCCAGCAGCGCGTCGAGCGAGGGGAAGGCGTGCACCCCCAGCTCGGCGGATACGGCCGCCGCGCGCTCGGGGCTGGCGTCGTAGATCCCCGCCATCTCGGCCCCCGCCACCTCGCGCAGGATGCGCGCGTGGTGAAAGCCGAGCGACCCGGCGCCGATCACGCCGACCCGGGTCGCACTCACGCCGTCCTCCAGTCGACGCACGGACCCGGCCGTCCGCCATCATCCCCCAGCCGGACGGAGAAGGGGACAACGCAGGAGACATGGACTGGCGATACGTCCGGCCTGCCGTCCCCTGTCCCCCGTCCCCTGTCCCCTGTCGACCGAATCACACCTGCACCCCGCGCTCGGTGTTCTCGAAGAACGAGAGGAACACCTCCACCTCGGGGATGGCGCGCAGCTCGCCGCGGGCCCGCTCCAGCGCCTGCTTCACGTTGTGGTTCGAGGCGAAGAACAGCCGGTACGCCCGCTTCAGCTCGCGCCGCACCTCTTCCGGGAAGCCGCGGCGCTGCAGGCCGACCGAGTTGAGGCCGTAGAGCTCCATCGGGCTCCCGGCGGCCTTCACGTAGGGCGGCACGTCCTTGGCCACGCGCGTGGCGCCGCCCACGAAGGCGTGCGGGCCGATGCGCACGAACTGGTGGATCGGCGTGAGACCGCCCACGATCGCCCAGTCGCCGATGCTCACGTGCCCCGCCATGTTCACGGCGTTCGACAGGATCACGTGGTTCCCCAGGTGGCAGTCGTGCGCCACGTGGGCGTAGGCCATGAGCATGCAGTCGCTCCCCACGCGCGTCACGCCGCTGGCGATGGTGCCGCGGTTCAGCGTGGCGTACTCGCGGATCACGGTGCGGTCGCCCACCACCAGCGTGGTGGGCTCGCCCATGTACTTCAGGTCCTGCGGGTCGCTCCCCAGCACCACGCCGTGGCTGATGGTGCACTCCTCGCCCACGCTGGTGTCGCGCTCGATCAGCACGTGCCCGGCGATGCGCGTGCGGGCGCCCACCTTCACGTTGGGCCCGATGATGGCGTACGGGCCCACCACCACCCCGGGCGCCAGCTCGGCCGACGGATCGATCAGCGCGGTGGGATGGATGTCCGTCGCCGTGCTCGTGGAAGGAATCGTCATCGCCCCCTCAGCGGTCCACCACGCGAGCCATCATCTCCGCCTCGGCCACCACCTGCCCGTCCACGCGACCCACGCCCTTCATGCGGCAGTTGGCGCCGCGGATCTGCAGGATCTCCACCTCGAAGCGGATCTGGTCGCCGGGCACCACGGGCCGGCGCCACTTCACGTTGTCGAGCGACATGAAGTAGATCACCTTCTCGTCCAGGTTCTCCATCTGCTCCAGCACCAGCAGCCCGCCCACCTGCGCCATCGCCTCGATGATCAGCACCCCCGGCATCACCGGCCGCCCGGGGAAGTGGCCCACGAAGAAGGGCTCGTTGATGGTCACGTTCTTGAGCCCCACGATCCGCTTGCGCTCCTCGAACTCCACCACCCGGTCCACCAGCAGGAAGGGGTAGCGGTGCGGGAGGTAGTGCAGGATCTGCTCGATCCCCAGCACGGGACGCGTGTGCGCCTTGCGGTCGTTGCGCGCCACCAGCTCCTGCGCCAGCGCCACGTTCCCCTTGTGCCCCGGCTTCTCGGCGATCACGTGCGCGCTCAGGCGGGCGCCGACCAGCGCCAGGTCGCCCACCACGTCCAGCGCCTTGTGGCGCACGAACTCGTCGGGAAAGCGCAGCGCGGTGCCGCCCACGATCCCGCCGTCGTCGCCCAGCACCACGGCGTTCTGCACCGTGCCGCCCTGCGCCAGCCCGCGCGAGTACAACTCCTCCACCTCGCGCTCGAAGCAGAAGGTGCGCGCCGGCGCCATCTCGCGCCCGAACGACCCGTCGTCCACCCGGAAGCTGGCGTACTGCCGCCCCACCGCGGGATGGTCGAACTCGATCGTCGTCGACAGCCGGTACCCCTGCGCCGGCGCGACGACGTACTCCGCCGTCCCCCGGACCACGGAGAAGGTCTCGTCCACCACGATCAGCTTCGCGGGCGCGTCCTGCTCCTGCACGCCCGCGGCCGCCAGCGCGGCGTCGAAGCCCTGCGAGCTGCCGTCCATCGCCGGGGGCTCGGGGCCCTCCAGCTCGATCACCAGGTTGTCCACCTGCCGCGCGACCACGGCCGCCAGCAGGTGCTCCACGGTGTGCACGCGCGCCTCGCCCTGGCCGAGCGTGGTGCCGCGGTCGGTGCTGCTCACCTGGCCCACCAGCGCGGGGATCTCGGGCTTCCCCTCCAGGTCCACGCGGCGGAAGACCACGCCCGTTCCCACGGCGGCGGGCAGGAGGCGCATCTTCACCGGGGCGCCGGTGTGCAGCCCCACGCCCTCCAGCTCGGCGGGGGCGGCCAGGGTGTTCTGTCTCGGAGTCGTCGGCATCTATCCTGAAACGCAGGTCTGCTCGTCTCGTGAAAACGTCACGAGCCCGCGGCGTCCTTGCCGAACACCGCGCGCTCGATCTCGCGAATCCTCTTCACCAGCTCCGGCAGCTTGAACAGCGCCGCCTGGGCCCGCATCGCTTCTCGATGCGGCCGCGCCGGGTAGCCGCTCACCACGGCGCCCGGCTCCACGCTGGCCATCACCCCCGCCTGGGCGCCCACCTTCGCGCCGGCGCCCACGGTGATGTGGCCCTGGAACCCGCTCTGCCCCCCCAGCACCGCGCCGTCGCCGATGCGCGTCGAGCCCGAGATCCCCGCCTGGCTGACCACGATCACGCTGCGCCCCAGGCGGCAGTTGTGGCCGATCTGCACCAGGTTGTCGATCTTGCTCCCGCGCCCGATCACGGTGTCGCCGATCGAGCCGCGGTCGATGGTGGTGTTCGCGCCCACCTCCACGTCGGCCTCGATCACGCAGCGCCCCACCTGCGGCACCTTCACCAGCGCGCCCCCCTCGGGCACGTAGCCGAAGCCGTCCGCGCCCAGCCGCGCGCCGCTGTGGATGATGGCGCGCTCGCCCACGCGCGTCCCGTCGTACAGCGTGGCCTGCGGGTGGATCACCGCGTCGTCGCCCACCTGGCAGTCCCGCCCGATCACCACGTGCGCCTCGATCCGCGCCCGCTCGCCCACCGCGCTCCCGTCGCCGATCACCGCGTAGGGGCCGACGGACGCGGTCGGGGCGACGGTCACGCCGTCGCCCAGGACGGCGGTCGGGTGCACGCCGGCCGGGGTGCGCGGCTCCGGGTACAGCGCCGGGAGGAGGCGGGCCAGGGCGCGGCGCGGGTCGTCCACGCGCACGATGGCGGTGCCCTCCTTCAGCGGCGCGTCGCTGCCGCGCGCCACCAGCAGCGCCCGGGCCCGCGACGCCTGAATGTACGGGAAGTACCGGGCCTCGGCAACGAACGACAGGTCGTCAGGGCCCGCCTCGTCCAGCGGTTTCACGCCGCGCACCACGAGCGACGCATCGCCCTCGACCTCCCCATCCGCGATGCGCGCGACCTCGGCGAGCGTGAGCTCAGGCATTCGTCTCGAGTCGTCTGATTGTCTGAACGGCGACGGCGGATTCGGGCGTGTCCCTCCGCTGCGCTCCGGGCC
>DASQLJ010000213.1:0-14759 GCA_035630095.1 Longimicrobium sp. | reverse complement strand
TCCGCGCCGCCGGTGCCCGCGAGCGGGTCCAGGTACTTGCGGGGCGAGGGGCCGCCGCCGGGCGTGCCGTACGCCGTCTGCTGCGTGCTGGTCATCGTCCGCGACCAGGTGAGCGGGCCGCGCGTGTGGTGCGTGTAGGCGGTCAGGAAGGTGCCCGCCTTGCGCTTGTCCGTGTCGCTCCAGTCGCGGAAGAACGGCCACTCCGCATAGAAGCTCACGCCCGCCGTGTTGGCGCCCGAGAGGTTGCTGCCGATGGGCGCCACGTGCTGCGCCAGCCGCCCGCCCATCCCCGCCACCCGCTGGTTCTGGACGGCGAAGATGACCTCGGCGTTGTTCTCGTTCGCCTGGTCGAACACGCTGGCGTAGCTGGGCAGCAGCGAGTAGCCCCCGCCGCCCGCCATCGCCTGCCGCGCCCAACTCTCGGCCTGGGTGAAGGCGGCCGCGCCGCCGCCGCCCACCGCGCCGTACTGCAGGTACACCTTGGCCAGCAGCGCCTTGGCCGCCCCGCTGGTGGCGCGGCCCACGTCGCGCCCGGTGTATCGCACGGGGAGCACGCCGGCCGCGTCGGTCAGGTCGGCGATGATGGCGGCGTACACCTCGGCCTGGGTGGCGCGCGGCTTCTGGATGTCTTCCAGCGAGCGCGTCTCGGTGAGGTACAGCGGCACCCCGCCGAAGAGCCGCACCAGGTTGAAGTAGTGGTAGGCGCGCAGGAACCTGGCCTCGGCCACCACCCGGTCGCGCAGCCCCGCGTCCATCGACGCGATCCCCGGCACGTTGTCGATCACCGAGTTGGCGCGGTTCACCGCGTGGAAGGCGGCACGCCACACCCCGATGATGTAGTTGTGCGTGGGCCGCACCCGGAAGATGTCGGGCTCGGTGCGCTCGTTGGTGGCGCCCAGGCGCAGCGTCACCACCTCGGTGGGGTACTCCACCAGCATCCAGTACTGGCGGCCGTAGTAGTCCACGTCGCTCACCCCCAGCTCCGGCACCCGCGCCTGGAACGCCGCGTAGGTGCCGCTGAGCGCGGCCAGCGCGCCGTCGCTCGAGGTGAACAGGTTCTCGGGCGACACGAAGGAGTACGGGACCTCGGTGAGGAAGTCGTCCTTGCACCCCGCCGTGCCCAGCGCCGCCACTGCCAGCAGCGCCAGGGCCCGCGTGCGATTGTTCATGGTGTGCCTCCGGTTCATGGCGCTCAGTAGGTGAAGTTCAGCCCCAGCACGAACGAGCGCGACGCGGGATAGGCGCCGATGTCGATGCCGCGGTTCAGGTTGCCGGTGCCGAAGCTGCTCACCTCGGGGTCGAAGCCGGTGTAGTCGGTCCAGGTGGCCAGGTTGCTCCCGGTGACGTAGACGCGCGCCCCGCTCACTCCGCGCGCGGCCAGCCAGCGCGCCGGCAGCACGTAGGCCAGCGACACCGTCTTCAGCCGCAGGTACGAGCCGTCCTCCAGGATCAGGTCGTTGTAGTCGGTCGTCCCCGCGCCCACCGTGTTCACCCCCAGCCGCGGGTAGCTGGCGTCGGGGTTGGAGGGCGTCCAGCGGTCCTCGTAGCGGTCGCGGAGGATGTTGGTGGCCAGGTCGCCGCCCGTCAGCCGCCAGCGGTTCAGGTTCAGGATGTCGTTGCCGAAGCTCCCCTGCAGCAGCCCCGACAGCTCGAAGCCGCGGTACGACAGCGAGTTCTGCCACCCCAGCGTGAAGCTGGGGTTGGGGTCGCCGATCACGGTGCGGTCGCGCGCGTCGATGGTGTCGTTGGCGTCCTGGTCCACCAGGATCACGTCGCCCGGCCGGTAGGCGTTCCCCGAGGCGCGGTTGACGATCCCCGCCATCGAGGCGGCCATCGCCGAGTCGCGCACGATGCCGCCGGTCTGGTAGCCGACGAAGACACCGACGGGCTGGCCGACGCGCACCACCGTCCCCGGGAGCTTGAAGTCGTCGCTGATGGTGGGCGAGGTGATCTCGTTGTCGCCGCCCAGGTCGGTGACCTCGTTACGGTTGCGCGCCCAGGTGAGGCTGGTGCGCCAGGAAGGCCGCCGGCCGGCGTCGTCGCGGCGCATGACGTCGATTCCCAGCGCCAGCTCCACCCCGCGGTTCGCCACCGTCCCCGCGTTCACCAGCGCCCGCGCGAACCCCGACTCCGACGGCAGGTCCACCGTCAGCAGCAGGTCTTCCGTCGTCTTCCTGTAGTAGTCGGCCGTCACCGTCACCCGGTCGAAGAGCCCCAGGTCGAAGCCCACGTCGAACTGGCGGGTGCTCTCCCAGGTGAGCGCCTCGTTGGCCACGCCCACGGGGAAGTAGCCGGTGACCGGGTTGCCGCCGAACGAGTAGCCGCCGGCGATGAGCCGGGCCAGCGACTGGTACGGGCGGATCGACGGGTTCCCGGCCACGCCGTAGCTGGCGCGCAGCTTCAGGTCGTTCACCGCGCCCACGCCCCGCATGAACGGCTCTTCCGACACGCGCCACCCGGCGGCCACGCTGGGGAAGAAGCCCCACTTGTTCCCGCGGCCGAAGCGCGACGAGCCGTCGAAGCGCCCGGTGGCGGTGAGCAGGTAGCGGTCGCGGATGGAGACGTTCGCGCGCCCCAGCCAGCTCTCCAGCGCCCACTTCTCGCGGCGGCTGGTGGGCGTCCCCGGCACCCGCGCCGACGAGATGTCGTCGAACCCGTTCACGTCGGTCACGAAGTCGGAGCCGCTCACGTTGGTGCGCTCGGTCACGTTGGTCTGCCAGGTGAACCCGCCCAGCAGGTTCAGGTGGCTCGACCCGCCGATGTCGCGGTCGTAGGTGAGCGTATTCTCGTTCAGCACCGAGAGGATGGTGGCCGTGCCGCGGATCGCCTGCCCGTTCGGCGCCTCGAGCCCGGTGCGCGTGGTGCGCGGGTAGAAGGTGTTGCGGAAGCGGTCGGAGTAGTCGCCGCCCACGCTCACCCACGCCACCAGCCCCCGGAAGATCTCGTAGCTGGTGAAGGCGTTGCCCAGCAGGCGGGTGTCGCCCTCGTCGTCGTTCACCTCGTTGGCCAGCGACACCGGGTTCACCAGCTCGGCGGCGTTGCTGCTGGGCACGCCCACGCTGGCCAGGTCCTTCCCCTGGTACGGGTAGACGCCGTTGGCGAAGCGCACCGGGAGGAACGGGTACGACTGCAGCGCCGCGCCCACCGCGCCCGCCCGCCGGTTGCTCTCGCCGTCGGTGGGGACGAACGAGGTGCTCACCCGGCTGGCGGCCAGGTTGGTGCCGAAGCGGAAGCGCGGCCCGATCCCCTGCTCCAGGTTGGCCCGCAGCGAGTAGCGCTTGAAGGCCGAGCCCAGCACGGTGCCCTGCTGGTCGAACCAGCCGCCGCTCACCGCGTAGCGGGTGAAGTTGTTCCCCGCGCTCCCGCCCGAGACGGTCGCCTGCATGCTGCGCAGCGGGGCGCGGCGGAAGATGGCGTCCTGCCAGTCGGTGCCGGCGCCCAGCGTGTCGAGCGCGGCCTGCGAGAAGAGCGCGGGGCCGTTGGCGTTCAGCGACGCCTCGTTCATCGCCTGCGCCAGCTCGCTCGAGGTGAGCAGGTCGTAGCGCCGGGTCACCTCCTGCGTGCCGCTGAACAGGTCGATGGAGACTTGCGGCCGCCCCGCGCGCCCGCGCTTGGTGGTGATGATCACCACGCCGTTGGCCCCGCGCGCGCCGTAGATGGCGGTGGCGCTGGCGTCCTTCAGCACCTCCACGCTCTCGATGTCGCTGGGGTTGATGGCGGCCAGCGGGTTGGACGGCACCGACGCGGTCGCCCGCCCGCCGTTCCCCGGCGAGGCGGCCTCGGGGTCGTTCTCGATCGGGAAGCCGTCCACCACGTACAGCGGCTCGCTGTTGCCGGTGATGGACGAGGTGCCGCGGATGCGGATGGAGATGCCGCCGCCCGGCGTGTTGGACGCCGCCGACACCTGCACCCCCGCCGCGGTCCCCTGCAGCACCTGGTCGAGCGACGACACCGGCGTGTTGCGCAGCGCCTCGGTGTTGACGGAGCTCACCGCGCCGGTCACGTCGCGCCGGCGCTGGGTGCCGTAGCCCACGGCCACCACCCCCTGCAGCGCCACGCCGCCGGCCCGCGCGCGGATGGTGACGGTCGCGGTCTGCCCGGCGGCCACCGTCACCGTCTGCTCGCCGTTGTAGCCGGGGCGGGTCACGCTCAGGATGCGCGAGCCGGCCGGCACCTGCGTGAGGGTGAAGCGCCCGGCCGCGTCGGTCACCGCGCGGCGCCCGGTGCCGGTGGTGCTCACCACCGCGTCGGCCAGCGGCCGCCCGGTGCCGTCTTCCACCACGGTGCCCGCCACCGTGCCGGTTCCGTCCTGCGCGCGTGCCGCCAGCGGGCTGAGCAGCGCCGCGCAGAGTGCGAGGACATGGGTCCATCTCATCGTGGACACTCCTGGAAAGAAAGGATCACGGGACCGCCTGTCGGATTTCGTTCGCTCCCCGCCGGCCCGATTGGCCGCGCGGTGGCGAACGGTGGGATTTTGTTGCAATTGGGAACAAACGTGGCATCCCGGGCCGCTCGCCTGCTCCCGCGCACCGTCGGGCGGCGCGCGTTCGCTCGTTCGCGGCGGTGGCCTGAACCCGCACGTGGACTCGATTTTTCGACCCGCGTCCGTCTCCCGAAGCGGGACGGGGCGCGGGTGGGCGGCGGCGCGCCGGAGTCGCGTTCCGGGTGCCGCGCCGCTCGTGCGCCGGGACGGAGGTCCGTATGTCAAACGATTTTGTTCCGTTTGCATACCGAATGGGAGAAAGAGTGTAAGCGCCGCGCCTTCGTGGCGCAACAAAGCCGTTTCCGCCCCAGCCCTCCGTGCCCGACGTCCCACGCCGAGGTCCCGCATCGACTGTCATCCGCCGTCATCCAGCCGATCTGTCGCGGACGCGCCTGCATCTCCATCGACCCGAATCCGCCCGCTCCGCCCCGTTATTCGCGGGGGCGGACGTGGCGCGCGATGGGGAGGCCGCTGGTCCTGAGCGCGTCCGCCGCGAGCCGCGCGATCTCGGCGGCGCCGCGGGCGGAGAGGTGCGTGTCGTCCTCGCGGCCCTGCGGGTACATCGCGTTCTCGCCCGGCCGCAGCCACACGAACAGCGCCTTCGAGCCCTCCACGCCCGCATCCTGGACGAGCTGGCGGGACAGCGCCTGCAGGTCGATGAACGGCGCCCCGGTCTCCCGCGCCACCTCCGCCGCGACGCGCGGGTAGTCGCCGTGCGTGTCTTCCAGCGCGCCGCGGGCGTCGAAGCGGCGGCGGACGATGGGGCTCAGGATCACCACGTCGGCCCCCTTCGCCCGCGCCTCGGCCACGTAGCGCCGCAGGTTGGTGCGGTAGCCGGCGTGCGGCTCGGTATGGCGCGCCGGGTCCTCGCGCTTCTCGTCGTTGTGGCCGAACTGCACCAGCACGCAGTCGCCCCGGCGGACCTCCGCCAGCACCGCCGCCCAGCGGCCCTCGTCGATGAAGCTCTTGCTGCTGCGCCCGTTCGCCGCCGCGTTGCGCACCGTCACGCCGTCCAGGAAGTGCGGGAGGTGCTGCCCCCAGCCGTGCTCGGGGTTGCGCCCGGCGTCGGCGCGGTCGGCCATGGTGCTGTCGCCCACCAGCCAGAGCGTGGGCCGCTGCGCGCCCGCGCCCGCCGTGAGAATCAGCGCGGCGAGCGCCAGCGCGGCCGCCTTCACGCCGCCGCCTCGCCGTCCAGCCGCGCCGGCTGCAGGCGGGGGACGATCAGGTGCATGATCAGCAGGGCGGTCACGTAGGCCAGCCCGCAGATCATGAAGATCACCGAGTAGTTGTTGTTGGTCGCCTCGAGGATGCGGCCGGTGGCGCGCTGGAAGAGCACGCCGCCCATCGCCCCCGCGAACCCGCCGATGCCCACGACGGAGGCGACGGCGCGGCGCGGGAACATGTCGCTGGCGGTGGTGAAGAGGTTGGCGCTCCACCACTGGTGCGCCGCCGCCGCCACGCTCACGATCGCCACCGCCACCCACAGGCTGGCCGCGTGCGGCGCGAACATCGTGGGCACGATCAGCAGGGCGGCGATGAGCATCGCCGTCTTCCGCCCGCGATTCACGCTCCAGCCGCGCTTGATCAGCGCGCTCGACACCCATCCGCCCCCCACCGAGCCCACGTCGGCCACCAGGTAGATGGCCATCAGCGGCAGCGCCACGCCGGTGAGCTTCACCCCGTAGCTGGCGTCCAGGAATTTCGGCAGCCAGTACAGGTAGAACCACCAGATCGGGTCCGTGAGGAACTTGCCCAGGAAGAAGGCCCACGTCTGCCGGTGCTTGAGCAGGCTCAGCCAGGGAACCTTCGCCGTGGACTCGACCGGGTCGCTGCGGATGTACGCCAGCTCCTCGCGCGAAACGCGGGGATGCTGCTCCGGCGAGCGGTACATGGCCAGCCAGAACGCCAGCCAGACGAAGCCCAGCGCGCCGGTGACGATGAAGGCCCACTTCCACCCCCACGCCGCCGCGATGAACGGCACCGTGAGCGGGCCCACGATGGCGCCCACGTTGCTGCCGGCGTTGAAGATGCCGGTGGCGAAGGCGCGCTCCTTCTTGGGGAACCACTCCGCCGTGGCCTTGATGGCGCCGGGGAAGTTCCCCGACTCGCCCAGCCCCAGCGCGCCGCGGGCCAGGGAGAAGCCCAGCGGCGTCCGCGCGAAGGCGTGCGCCATGGCCGCCAGGCTCCACGAGACGATGGCGAAGGAGAATCCCTTGCGCACGCCGATGCGGTCCAGCAGCCGCCCCATCCCCAGGAAGCCCAGCGCGTAGGCGAAGCTGAACCAGGAGACGATGTCGCCGTAATCCGTCTCGCTCCACCCGATCTCGGTCTGCAGGATCGGCGCGAGCAGGCCCAGCACCTGGCGGTCGATGTAGTTGATCGTGGTCGCCGCGAAGAGCAGCGCGCAGATCGTCCACCGGTAGCCGAAGCCCGGGGGCGGCGGCACCTCGGCCGCGGGCGCCCGCGGTGGCGCGGCGGCGCGGCCCATCTCGGGGGCGGGGTGCTCGACGATGGGGGTGCGGTTCGCGGCCATGACGAACGCTCAGGCGCTGGGGGAGGAGAGGAGCCGGTCCACCTCGGCCGCGGAGACGCGGTTGAAGTCGCCGGGGATGGTGAGCTTGAGGGCGCTGGCGGCGGTGGCGAAATCGAGCGCCGCCGCCGCGTCCCTGCCGTCCTGCAGCGCGTAGATCAGCGCCGCCGCGAAGCTGTCGCCGCCGCCCACGCGGTCCACCAGGCGCACGGTGTAGCGCCGCGCCGCGTGCATGTCCGCCCCGTCCCACAGCGCCGCCGTCCAGCGGTGCTCGCTGGCGCTGACGACGTCGCGCAGGGTGATGGCGACCGCGCCGCACCCCAGCTCCGCCGCGATCCGCTCGGCCGCGCCGCGGACGAATCCCGCGTCGTGCGGGTCGCCGTCGCCGGAGTCGACGCCGAGCATCGCGGCCGCGGCGCCCGGGTTGCCGACGAGGAGATCGCAGCCGCGCACGAGCTCGGGGACGACGGTCTTGGGATCGCGCCCGGCCCAGAGCGCGGGGCGGTAGTTGAGGTCCACGCTCACGCGCACGCCCAGCGCGCGCGCCGCCCGGGCCGCGTCGAGCGCGGCGCGGGCGGGCCCGTCGCCCAGCGCGGGGGTGATGCCGGAGAGGTGGAGCCACCCCGCGCCGTTCAGCAGCGCCGGCCAGTCCAGCTCCGCCGGGTCGATGCGCGAGAAGGCGGAGCCGGCGCGGTCGTAGACCACGCGCATCGGCCGCAGGTCGGCGCCGGGCTCCACGAAGTAGATCCCCATCCGCTCGCCGCCGCGCAGGATCCCGGAGACGTCCACCCCCTCCGCGCGCAGGGCGGAGAGCGCCGCGTCGCCCACGGGGTTGTCGGGGAGACGGGTGACGTGGGCGCTGGGGCCGCCCAGGTGCGCGATCCCCGCCGCCACGTTCGCCTCGCTCCCGCCGAACCACGTGCGCAGGTGGGGGGATTGGAAGAGCCGCTCGTCCCCCGTGGGGCTCAGCCGCAGCATCAGCTCGCCGAAGCAGACCACGCGCTTCACGCGGCACCTCCGCGCGCCGCGGCGACGGAGGCGACGACTTGGCGCGCGCGCTCCGTCAGCGTGGCGAAATCCCCCGCCGCCACGCGCTTGGCGTCCACCAGCGCGCCGCCGAGGCCGACCGCGACCGCGCCCGCGCGGAGCCAGTCGCCCACGTTCTCGGGCGTGACGCCGCCGGTGGGAACCAGGCGGAGGAAGGGCATCGGGCCCAAGACTCCGCGGATGAACGCCGGCCCCAGCGCGTCCGACGGGAAGACCTTCACGGCGTCCGCCCCGGCGCGGTGCGCGCGCAGGATCTCCGTCGGCGTGAAGGCGCCGAGCAGCACCGCCACCTCGGCCGCGTGGCCGGTGTCCACCAGCTCGGGGAGGAAGACGGGGGAGACGATGTAGCGCGCCCCGGCGTGGATCGCGTTCCGCGCGCTTTCGGCGTCCAGCACCGAGCCCGCGCCGACGATCATCCCGTCGACGGTGGAGAGGCGGCGGATCACCTCCAGCGCGCCGGGCGTCGTCAGCGTCACCTCGATCGCGTGCATGCCGCCTGCGTGGACGGCTTCCGCAGCGCGGACGGCGGACTCCGCGTCGCCTAGCCGGACGACGGCAATGGCGCCGAGCTCCGTCAGCCGGCGCATCACGTCGGCGCGCGTGGCGGTGGACGTCGTGTCCATCATCCCCCCACCGCCGCGGCCGGACGGGGCTCGTGGGCGGCGGCGCGCGCGAGGTGCTGCGCCAGCGCCGCCGGCGTGCCGATCGCCATCATCCGCACCAGGTAGCCCGCCACCGCGTCCGCGAAGCCGGGGACGGCGGCGAGGCCGGCGCCCCACGTCGCCGTGTCCGCGCAGGCGCGGCGCGCGATCGACGCGGGGTCATCCCCCAACTCCTGCCAGAGCGCGCGGATGGCGGCGCCCTGGTCGTCCCTCGCCTGGGCGCCCTCGCCGTCGCCGCGCATCCAGCGCAGGTACGCGGCGAAGGCGAAGGCCAGCGACGCGGGCACCATCCCCGTCTCGCGCGCGAAGGCGAGGACGGAGGGGACGATGCGGACGCGCAGCTTCATCGTCTGCTGCAGCGCGATGTCGGCGATCTCGTGGCGGATGAAGGGGTTGGCGAAGCGGTCCAGCACCTCGCGCGCGAACGTCTCCGCCTCGGGCGCGGCGACGAAGGGCGCGATCTCGTCCAGCATCACCCGGCGGATGAAGGCACCCACCTGCGCGTCCTCTACCGCGTCCAGCACCGTCTGGCAGCCGCAGAGGAGGGCGACGGGCGTCATCGCCGTGTGCGTCCCGTTCAGCAGCCGCAGCTTGCGCTCGCGGTACGGCGAGATGTCGTCGACGATCACCACGCGCGGGTCGCCGGCGAAGGGGAGGCGCTCGCGCACGCCGGCGCCGGCCTCGATGGCGAAGAGCGCGTAATCTTCCGACACGGTCAGCAGCGCGTCGGCGTAGCCCAGCTCGGCCTCTTCCGCCGCGTGCTCGTGCGCCGCCGGGGTGCCGGGGACGATGCGGTCCACCAGCGTGTTGCAGAACGGGACGGAGGATGCGACCCAGCGCTCGAAATCATCCCCCAGCCCCCACAGCCGGGCGAGGCGGAGGACAAGGTCGCGCAGCACCGCCCCGTTGTCCGTCACCAGCTCGCAGGGGAGGACGACCACGCCGCGCGCGGGATCGAACCCGAACGCCTTCGTGCGCTCCCACAGGAAGCGCGTGAGCTTGCCGGGGAAGGAGCGCGGGGGATTCGCCTCGGCGCTGTCCTTTTCGTCCAACACAATCCCGATCTCCGTGGTGTTGCTGAAGATCAGGGCAATCTGAGGATCGCGCGCGCAGGCCAGCACCGCGTCCCACTCGTCCACCGCGGAGAGGGCGCGGCTGACGGAGGCGACCACGCGGCGCTCGCTGCGCGGCTCGCCGTCCACGAGGCCCCGCGCGACCAGCGTGAACAGGCCGTCCTGGCGGTTGACGGCGCGGTCGCGGCCGCTGCCGGTCTGCCCCACCATCACGATGCGCCCGCCGAATTCGCCGCGCACGTTGGCGTCGTCCACCAGCGGCTCCACCAGCCCGCGCAGCAGCGCCCCCGTGCCGAACTGCACCACCCGCTCGGGCAGATCCAGCAGCCCCGGCGCGGGAAAACGAACGTCCGAACGGGTTTCGGACCTGGCCGAAAGCACGAGCTCGCGCGAGAGGATGGGGGGCGTCATTCTGCCGCCTCCACCCTGCGGAAGATCCGCTGACCGGCGGCTGAAGCCGCAGCAACAACTACGAGAAGCCTCGCAAACTGCGCGAGGCTCCACGGCCTCGGCCCGCTGAACAAGTGCCGCGGAATCCTCGGCTGAGAGGCAGCGTGTCGCGCCCGGCTCGGCGTCACTACGGACTGAAGTCCGCGAAGGCGGACTGTGTGCCGTTGTAGCCGCGACTTCAGTCGCAAATTCCACGAGGGAATGGTCGGGATACTCCGCGAGGGACTGCTCGAGATACTCCGCGAGGGACTGCTCGGGATCCTCCGCGAGGACCCGGTCGGGACGCTCCGCGAGGAACTGGTCGGGATGCTCCACGAGATATGGGTGAGGTCGAGGGTTCTCACAGCGTCACCCCCTCCTTCCAGATGGCGATCTCGCGGTAGCCGTGCGTCTCGTTGTTGGTGCGCACGCGGCCCGAGGCGACGTCGAGGACCAGCGCGAACAGCTCGTCCGCCAGCGCCTCCATCGTCGCGCCGCCGTCCAGCAGCGCGCCGGCATCGAAGTCGATCCAGTGCGGCTTCTTCTGCGCGATGGCGGAGTTGGACGACACCTTGAGCGTGGGGACGGGAAAGCCCAGCGGCGTCCCGCGGCCGGTGGTGAAGAGGAGCACCGTCGCGCCGCTCGCCACCATCGCCGTGGACGACACGCCGTCGTTCCCCGGCGCCTCCAGGAGCTGCAGGCCGCCGGTGCGCGCGGCCTGGCCGTAGCGCAGCACGCGGGTCACGGGGGCGCGGCCGCCCTTCTGGATCGCGCCGAGCGACTTCTCCTCCAGCGTCGTCAACCCGCCCGCCTTGTTGCCGGGGGAGGGATTTTCGTAGACCGGCTGGCCGTGGCGGAGGAAGTAGTCCTTGAAGTCGTTCACCATCTCCACGATCCCGCCGAACACGCCCTCGTCCGTGGCGCGGTCCATCAGCACCTGTTCGGCGCCGAACATCTCGGGGACCTCGGTGAGGATCACGCCGCCGCCGATGGACGTCAGCCGGTCCGCGATCCGCCCCAGCAGCGGGTTCGCGGTGATGCCGCTGAAGCCGTCGGACCCGCCACACTTGTGGCCCAGCACCAGCTCCGAGGCGGGCACCTCCTCGCGCCGGTCGCCGGCCATCGCCGCCACCAGCTCGGCCACGGCGTCGATCCCCTCCTCCACCTCGTCCACCACGTCCTGCGTGTTGAAGAAACGGATCCGGCTCGCGTCCACCTCGCCGGCCAGCGCGAGGAGCTCGTGGAGCTGGTTGTTCTCGCAGCCCAGGCCCAGGACCAGGACGCCGCCCGCGTTGGGGTGGCGGAGGAGGCCGGCCAGGATCTTCTGCGTGTTCCCCAGGTCGTCGCCGAGCTGGCTGCAGCCGTACGGATGGCTGAACGAGAAGACGCCGTCCACCTGCCCCGCGAACCGCTCCGTCGCCGCGCGGGCGATGCGGTCCGCCGCGGTGTTCACGCAGCCCACGGTGTTGATGATCCACACCTCGTTGCGCGTCCCCACCCGCCCCGTCGCGCGCCGGTAGCCCGCGAAGGTGGGGATGGAGATGGGTCCATCTCCATCCACCGACGCCGTCCCGTCGCCCGACCAGCGGTACTCCATCGTCCCCGACAGCCCGGTGCGCAGGTTGTGCGAGTGCACCCAGGCGCCCGCGGGAATCGCCTCCGCGGCGACGCCGATCGGGAAGCCGTACTTGCGCACCGGCTCGCCCGCCGCGATCGCCCGCAACGCCACCTTGTGCCCCGCCCCCACGTCTTCGGAGACGACGACGCGCACGCCGTCCACCGACGCCTCGGCGCCCGCGGCCAGCGCGGTCACGGCCACGGCCACGTCGTCCGTGGGGTGGACGCGAACCAGCACGGGGCGGCCGTTCGTCTCCACGTCAGTCCGCCGCGATGGAGGTGGGCGCGTCCGCCGGCGTCTCGACCGGGGCGGCGTTCAGCCGGTAGGTCTCGCGCGCCAGGTCGTACGCCAGCGCCCGCGCCATCTCGTGCGCCTCGCCCTGCGTGACCACGTGGCGGGCGACGAGGCCGGCGAGGTAGTTCGCGTCCACGCGCCGGGCCAGGTCGTGCCGCGCCGGGATCGAGCAGAAGGCGCGCGTGTCGTCGTTGAAGCCCGCGGTGTTGTAGATGCCGGCCGTCTCGGTGGTCGAATGCCGGAAGCGCGTCATCCCCTCCACCGAGTCGTGGAACCACCAGGGCGGGCCGAGACGGACGGCGGGGTAGTGCCCGGCGATCGGCGCCAGCTCGCGGGCGTAGGTGCTCTCGTCCAGGGTGAAGAGGACCAGCGTGAGCCGGGGATCGTTGCCGTAGGCGTTCAGCAGCGGCCGCAGGTTGCGCGTGTACTCCGTCGCCACGGGGATGTCGCCGCCCTTGTCGGGCCCGAAGCGGCGGGCGACGGGGCCGTTGTGGTCGCGCAGGGCGCCGGGGTGGAGTTGCATCACCATCCCGTCCTCGACGGACATGCGCGCCATCTCCATCAGCATGTGCCCCTCGAAGCGGCGCTGGTCCTCGGCCGACGCACGGCCGGCACGGGCGAGGGCGAAGAGGCGCTCGGCCTCTTCCTCCGGCAGCCGCGCGGTGTAGGGCTCCAGCACGGCGTGGTCGGTGGACGTGGCCCCCATCGCGCGAAAGAACGCCCGGCGCGCCTCCAGCGCGCGGACGAAGCCGGCGTAGTCGTCCACGGACGTGTTCGCCGCGCGGGCGAGGTCGGCGACCGCGCCGGCCCAGCCGGGCGCGGCGATGCGCAAGACGGCGTCGGGGCGGAAGCAGGGGACCACGCGGCCGCCCCAGCCGCTGTCGCGGATGGCGGCGTGGTGCTCCAGCGAGTCGGCCGCGCCGTCCGTCGTGGTCAGCACCTCGATGTTGAAGCGCTCGAACAGCGCGCGCGGCCGGAACTCGGGCGAGCGCAGCCGCTCGGCGATCGCGTCGTAGACATGGCGCGCGGTGGAGCCCGAGAGGCGCACGCGCACGCCGAAGAGGTCGTGCAGCTCCTGGTCGAGCCAGGCGCCCGTCGGCGTCCCCCGGAAGAGGTGCCAGTGCTCGGCGAACGTCTGCCAGATGCGCCGCGGGTCGGTCTCCACCGGCGTGCCGTCGGCCGTGGGCACGCCCAGCGCCTCCATCGGCACCCCGCGCGAGAACAGCATCCGGAAGATGTAGTGGTCCGGGACGATGATCAGCGCGGCGGGCTCGGGGAACGGCGCGTCCTCGGCCAGGATGCGCGCGTCCACGTGGCCGTGCGGGCACACCAGGGGGAGGTCGCGCACGCCCTCGTACAGCTCCCGCGCGATCCGGCGCACGCCGGGGTCGGGGCTGAAGAAGCGGTCGGGATGAAGGTGGAGCGGCTCGGCTCCATCAGCGGAGAAACGGGCGGGCATCGGCTCGCTTGTGGCGGGCGGCGGCTGCCTTGCAAACCGGGAGGCTTGCGTGCGGCGCTGGGCTCCGACATTTTGTTCTCAGTCGGAACTAACGCCGCAAACGTTACCGCGGCATCGCCGGACGCGCAAGCCTCCCGTGACGGAAGCGTCGCCCAGGCCCCGGAAGGGACACCCCGCGTGAGGAAGATCAACGTCACCAACTTCACCCTCGCCACCCGCACCACGGGGCGCGAGATCAACCGGCAGATCCTGCTGAACCTGGTACGCGAGCACCAGCCGATCTCGCGCGCCGACCTGGCGCGGCGGATGGAGGTGGGGCGGCCGCGGGTGACCGCGCTGGTCAACGAGCTGATGGCCGAGGGGGTGCTGTGCGAGGGCGAGGCGGTCGAGTCGCCCCGCGGCCGGCGCCCGCGGATGCTGCACGTGCGCACCCGCGACCGCCTGGTGGTGGCGGCCGACGTCCGCTTCGCGCGGACCTGGCTGATGCTGAGCGACTTCGCGGGAACGCAGATCGCGCTGGAGACCTTCGACACGCCGCTCGACCCGGCCACGCTCACCTCGGAGCTGGCGTCGCGGATCGAGCGGATCCTGCGCACCTACGGTCAGGGCGGGAACTGCGAGGGGATCGGGATCGCGGTGCCGGGGATGGTGGACCACCTCACCGGGCGCATCCTGAACGCGCCGCAGCTCGGCTGGAAGGACGTGGAGATCCGCGGCGCGCTGGCCGAGGCCACGGGGCTGCCGGTGCACATCGAGAACGCCCCCATCGCCTGCGCGCTCAGCAAGATGTGGCTGGGCCAGCGCGAGGGCGACACGGGCGACTTCGTCTACGTCACCGTGTCCGAGGGCGTGGGCGCGGGGGTGGTGGTGAACGGGCAGGTGATGCGCGGGCACGGCCACTCGGCGGGCGAGTTCGGGCACGTGCCCATCAACCCCGACGGCCCGCGCTGCCTGTGCGGCGCGAACGGCTGCTGGGAGGCGCACACCTCCAACCTGGCCACGCTCAGCCGCTACCTGGGCCGCGAGCTTTCGCCCACCGAGACGCGCGCGCTGCTGGCCGAGACGCCGCTGACCGTGACCGACCTGATCATGCGGGCGCGCACCGGCGACGAGAAGGCGCGCGACGCGCTGCTCACCACCGGGCGCTACCTGGGCGTTGGCCTG
>DASQLJ010000212.1:0-12108 GCA_035630095.1 Longimicrobium sp. | reverse complement strand
CCGCGCTGCCCGAGGAGAGTGCAGGGGGTCTCCGTGAAAAAATTTCGATACTCAGCGCGAGCGCCACCTGCAGTCACTCGTCGATGGGATCGGTGCGAGCAGCGGGCGAGAGACAGGCTGCAACTAAATCGACGAAGAACCTGTTTTTTCTGCCTCTCCCGCTGTGTGAGACGACCTGCGCCAGGAACTATAGGGTCAACAACTTGCGCGTGTTCGTCGGATGTGGATTCCGGCCCTGTGCTGATCCCAACGAACTCCGCTCCGCGAGCGGATTGCGTGAGGGATTCGCGCCCGGAGGGCCGAGACGGCGGCGCGCCCGCGTCGGTCGCCGCGGGAACGAGCGGGGTCATGGCGCGCCGGCGGCTCGGCGCCGTTGGCAACGGCGGTATCGTTGCCTACGGCGCGCGAAGCCCGGCCCGGAGCGCAGCGGAGGGACACGCCCAAACCCGGCTCTTCCATTCCGGGCCCCGGCACCGACGGTCTGGACTGAGTATCAGAACATGCGGTTGCCGAGCGCGTCGAACGCCCGCGCCTCGCTGGCGACCTGCGCGGCGAACGTGCCCGGCCACTCGTCGAGAAGGATGCTCCACACCAGCTCGTCGTTGCGCTGGCCCGCCACCAGGTGGCGCGTCGTGGCCTCGTGCGTGAAGCCCAGCTTCCGCATCAACGCGTTGCTGCGCTCGTTGGCGGGGTCGGTGGCGGCCTGCAGGCGCGTGGCCCCCAGCACGTCGAACGCCACGCGCGCCACCGCCGAGGCCGCGTCGGTCTGGAAGCCGCGGCGCGCCCGCGACGACCCCACCCACCCCCCGGTGTCGAGCGTGGCGGGGTTGGGGGTCGGGCGGTTCAGCACGATGGCCCCGGCCAGCTCGCCGTCGTCCGCCCCCACCACGGCCCAGTTCCAGGCCCGGTCGAGGTCGAAGTACGCCCGCCACTCCCGCACCTCGCGCAGCTTGTCGGCCAGCGGCTTCGGCTCCTCGGCACCCCCGATCCACGGCCGCAGGTGCTCGAGGCTTTCGGCCAGCAGGCGCTGCACGGCCGGCGCGTCGCCGGGCTCGAAGCAGCGCAGGACGACGTTCGGCGTGACGATGCGGTACGGCGGTCCAAGCGGAGGGGGCGTCATCTGGAGCGACGGCTGGATGGTTGCCGAGGGCGTGGACGCGGATCGATCACCGCGAGCGCGGGTGTGCGCGCGGGAGTCGGCGCTCCCACTCCTTCAAGAAGAGACGAGAAAGTGCCGGCCCGCGCGATGACTCCGCCGGACGCTTCCCCCTCCACGCCATCTTTACTGGCCGATTAGGATAGCAAGCTAGCCGGATCGCGCTGCTTCGGGAAGGCGATCGCCGTTCACTTTCCGGCTCCCGCCGCACGGTGTACCTTCTCCGCCCTTCTCCCCGGCATCGCGCATGCGCTGCGTGTGGAGCAGGATACGCGAAGGAAGGCCAGCCACCACCCGCACCGCCGGCTCCATGGATCCCCAGGTTCTCGATGCCGCCCGCGCGGCGTTCCCTCCGGCCGCCGGCACCGTGACGCTGGGCGCCGTGGTGCACGGCGGCGAGTGCGCGCCCGAGCCGCTGGTGCGCGTGCCGCTCTCGATGCTCAACCGCCACGGGCTGATCGCCGGCGCCACCGGCACGGGGAAGACCAAGACGCTGCAACTGCTCGCCGAGCAGCTTTCGGCCGCCGGCGTCCCCGTGCTGGTGAGCGACGTGAAGGGCGACCTCTCGGGGATCGCCATGCCCGGGGAGCTCGGCGAGCGGGTGGCCCAGCGCGCGGCGGACATCGGCTACGCGTGGCAGCCGTCGGGCTACCCGGTGGAGTACCTGTCGCTCAGCGGCAGGCTGGGCGCGCAGCTCCGCGCCACCGTCAGCAGCTTCGGGCCGCTCCTGCTGTCGCGGGTGCTGGGGCTGAACGACACGCAGACCAGCGTGCTCACCCTGGTCTTCAAGTACTGCGACGACAAGGGGTTGCTGCTGCTGGACTTCAGCGACCTGCGGGCGGTGCTGCGGCACCTGGCCGGCGACGGCGCCGCCGAGCTGAAGGAGTATGGCGGGATGAGCAAGCAGACGGTGGGGGTGCTGCTGCGCGAGATGGTGGAGCTGGAGTCGCAGGGCGCGGAGGACTTCTTCGGCGAGCCCGAGTTCGACCTGGACGACCTGATGCAGACCGAACGCGACGGCCGCGGGCTGATCTCCGTCCTCGAGCTGCGCGACGTGCAGGACCGGCCGGCGATGTTCAGCACCTTCATGCTGTGGATGCTGGCGCGGCTCTACGGCCAGCTCCCCGAGGTGGGCGACGTGGAGAAGCCGAAGCTGGTCTTCTTCTTCGACGAGGCGCACCTGCTCTTCGACAACGCCGGCAAGACGCTGCTGCAGCAGATCGAGCAGACGGTGCGGCTGATCCGCTCGAAGGGCGTGGGCGTGTTCTTCATCACCCAGAGCCCTAAGGACGTCCCCGGGGACGTGCTGGGCCAGCTGGGCCACCGCGTGCAGCACGCGCTGCGGGCCTTCACCGAGGACGACGACAAGGCGCTGCGCGCCGCCGCCCGCACCTTCCCCAAGACCACGCTGTACGACCTGGAGGAGACGCCTCACCACGCTGGGGATCGGCGAGGCGCTGGTGAGCACGCTGCAGCCCAACGGCGTGCCCACGCAGCCGTTCGCCACGCGCCTGGTGCCGCCCTCCAGCCGCATGGGCCCGCTGACCGACGCCGAGATGCAGCAGCGCCTCTCCGTGTCGCAGCAGGTGAAGGAGTACGCGCAGGACATCGACCGGGTGAGCGCGCGCGAGATGGTGGAGCAGCGCTTCGCCGCCGCCGCCGCGCCCCAGCCGCAGGCGCCGCCGCCGGGGTACGCGCCGCAGCCCGGCTATCCGCAGGCGCCGCCGCACGGCTACACCCAGGCGCCTCCGCCGCTGCCGGGTGGAGGGTACACGCAGCCGCCGCCCCCTCCGCCCCCGCGGCGGGGCAGGGCGCCGAAGGAGGAGCCGGGGATGCTGGAGAACGTGCTGAAGTCCTCGCTCACCCGCTCCGTCGCCACCACCATCACCCGCGGCCTGATGGGCGCGCTGCTGGGCGGCTCGAGCAGACGGCGGCGGCGGAGCATCTGGTAGACGGATCGGCAGACATGCGCGCGACGGCCCGGTGATCCCCTCACCGGGCCGTCCTCGTTCGAGCGGAGCGCGACGTTGCCGACATCGCCACGATGCCTGCAATCGAGCTGTCGAGCCTCGCGCAGTTTGCGAGGCTTTTCGTAGTTGTTGCTGCGGCGCTGCGGCTTCAGCCGCCGGTCAGGGCTCGACTGGAAGCCGCCTCAGCGCCGCTCCACGATGCGGCGGAGCGTGTCGGCGCGGGCGCGCACGGTGGGCAGGGTGAGCGGGATGCTACCGGCGAACGCGACGATCTCGGTCCTCCTCGCCCGCTGCACGTCCGCGGGGACGCTCCGCAGGATGGTGATGGTGTTGAACAGGCCGTTCGCGTTGGCCGGATCGCGCGCTGCCGCGTCCAGCAGCGCCGACACCATCAGCGTGTCGCCCATCCAGGTGCGGTTGGCCATCAGCGCCTGGGTGGCCGAAACCCGCGACGGGCCGGTGGGCCCGAACACCTGCTCCACCACCGGCAGGAACGGGTAGTCGGCAGCCAGGCGAACGTTGACCGCCGCCACGCTCACGGCGGCGCTGGAATCGGTGGCGAGCGCGGTGGCCAGGCGGTTGCCCAGCGCCGTGTCCACGTAGGCGATCGCCTGCAGCGCCAGGATGCGGTTGGTGGCGCGGTCGCTGACGAGCGACGGTACGAAGCTGTTCACCAGCTGCGACACCGCGAGCCGCTGCTGCGACACGGCGTTCACGCTGTCGCTCACCCGCGCGGCGGCCAGTCGGCGCTGGTCCATCTCGGTCGCGGCCCTCTGGCGGTCCTGCTCGGTTTGCCACTGCCAGTAAGAGAACACCCCCGTGGCCAGCGCGATCGCGATCGGCAGCAGGCTCTTGGAAAGGATGTCGAGCCGCTCGTAGCGGTCGCGCTCCTTCTTCGCCGCGCGCTCCTCGGCCGCGGTGGGGGCGGGCGGGGCAGCGGGGGTGACGGGGGATACGGCGACGCCGGCGAGCGGCGGCTGGGTCTGCGGATCGGCCATGGGAGGACTCGGCGGGAAGGGGGACTTCGGCCAGGCGGGGCGGGAACGGCTGGCGCAGGATTGGATGGACGGTCGATCGGTGAATTCGCGGGAGATCGCTGGCCGGACAAACCTCTGCACCACCATCGGGTTCGCGGCGGCGCCGCGGCTCACCGGCGGCGGGGACGGACCGTCGTCGCGATCAGAAGCTCCAGCTCCAGCGCACCGCGAACAGGTCGTCGCTCCCGGCCGGGGGCGCGTCCGTGGAGCTCAGCATGTACTCGGCGCGGATCTCGGTCGCGCGGCCCAGGCGGTATCCGGCGGCGAGCTGCAGGCGGTCGACGGGATGGTCCCAGCGCTCCTGCGCCCCCGACCCGTTGTCGATCCGGTCGAAGCGGATTCCGCTGTAGCGCACGGCGGCGAACAGGCCCGGCGTGAGCTTCACCTTCGTCTCGGCGTAGAACGATACGTCGCGGGGATAGTCGGGGACGTTGGGCACGTCCCAGCTGTCCACCAGCAGCTCGCCTCGGGCCTCCAGAGGCCCCCGCGCGAACGACGCGTCCAATCCCCACATCTCCTGGAGGAAGTGGCTCACGTCCTCGCCCGCGGGGAGCGGGCTCAGCGTGGTCTCGTCCCGCAGGAAGCTGCCGCGGTCGTACGACGCGCCCACGCGCAGCCCGGGGGACACCTTCACCTCCACGTGGGCGACGTACGACGGCCCGTGCTCGCCCGCGCCGAGCGCGTTCCACTCGCCCGGTTCGGACGACGGCGCGCTGTTCATCACCGCCACGCGGGCCGAGAGCGCCTTCCACCCCCCGGCCACCATCGCCCCCACCTGGTACGGCGCGGCCCACACCGGCGGCGCGCCGATCGCGCGGAACTCGTTCGGGCGGTCCTTCCAGGTGAGAAAACCCGCCGCGCGCCCCGGAACCGCCGTGGTGGACACCACCGTGCGGTAGTCGTACGGCAGCGGCGGGCGGATGAAGGCCTCCTGCGCCGGCGAGGCGTGCCGCTGCGGCCATCCGCCAAAAGGGGAGACGAACTTCCCCGCCTGGAGCGACAGGTTGGCCGAGGCCAGCGGCGTCACGCGCAGGTACGCCTGCTCGATGCGCCCGCGCAGCGGCCGGTCGCCCGGCGCCTCGCCGCGGTCGGCGCGCAGCTCCACGGTGCCGTACACCGCACGGCCGGCGAACACGTCCACGAACAGGCTCGCGCGGAGGTTGGCGAAGGGGTCCGTCTCCGCCACCAGCCCGCGCGCCACCTCGCCCGGCACGTACCCCTCCACCTCGATCCGCCCCGACGGCGTTACCTGGAGGGCGCCGTCGGGCGACGTCCACCCGATCCCCAGCTCCTCGAACGTCGGCAGGTTCTGCGCGGAGAGCCCGGCCGACCCGCCCAACGCCAGCCCTATCGCGAGGAGTATCCCGCCGGCCGTCGCCGCGGTGGACGCGGCGGGGAGCGACGGCGCCGCGTCCGCTGACACATCTCCCGCCGGCGTCTCGCGCGCGCCGCGGATGGCGTAGACCTGCAGGGGCGCGGAGAGGCCCTTGAAGGTGCGGGGGCCCAGCGGCTCGGCATCCACCGCCATCTCCAGCTCCGCCAGGAACGGCTCCACCACCAGGATCTGCCCCGCGGCGGCCTGGTCGCAGAGGCGCGAGCCCACGTTCACCGACTCGCCCAGCACCGTGTAGTTCAGCCGCCCGGTGGACCCCATGTTCCCCGCCACCGCCGCGCCGCTGTTGATGCCGATCCCCACGCCCAGCGGCGCCTCGCCCCGCGCCAGCCGGTCGCGGTTCACCGCCTCCACCCCGGCGCGGATGCGCAGCGCGGCGCGCACGGCGCGGTCGGCGTCGCCGCCGTGCGAGACGGGCGCGCCGAACACGGCCATCAGCTCGTCGCCCACGAACTTGTCCACCACGCCGCCCTCGGCGTGCACGGCGTCGCTGGCGCGCTGCATGAACTCGTTGAGCAGCGCGATCACCCGCTGCGGCTCCATCCCCTCGGTCATGGCGGTGAAGCCGCGGATGTCGGCGAAGAGGGTGGCCACCCGGCGCGTCTCGCCGCCCAGCGTGATCTCGCCCTTCAGCAGCTCGTCGGCGACCTCGCGCGAGACCACCTTGTCCAGCACGCCGCGGTAGCGCTCCTTCAGCATCAGCCCGTGCGTCATCTCGTTGAAGGCGCCGGCCAGCGTCCCCAGCTCGTCGCGGCTGGCCGTCTCCACCCGCACCTCGTAGTCGCCCGCGGCCACGCGCTCCGTCGCCGCCACCAGCGCGCGCACCGGCCGCGCGAACCCGCGCGAGAGGAGGACGGAGAAGAGCACCGCCAGCGCCAGCGCGCCCAGGCCGGCCAGCACCGCCGCGCGCTGGATGCTCTCGAACGGCCCCAGCACGCCGTCCAGCGGAAAGGCCACCACGCGCCACACGTCGCGCATCCCCGCGCCGGCGGAGACGCGGTCGGCGCGCAGGAGGAAGCGCCGCCCGCGCCACGTCACGCGCCGCGGCTCGCGCTGGCCCGCCATCCCCACCATCGCCCCGCTGAGCCCCTGCCGCGCGGCCGCGGTCGACGCCACGCAGGCGCCGCCGGCCACGTAGCACACCTCGGCGCCGATCGCCTCGCCGGCCGCGCCGGCGATGGAGTCGGTGAGCGCCGTGCCCAGCGTCAGCGTGCCCAGCAGCGTGCCGTACGAGTCGCCCACCAGCGTGGTGTAGACGGCGAAGAGGCGCCGGTCCACCAGGTGGTAGCCGAAGGTCTCGGAGGCGCTGTCGGAGGCGAGGAGCGAGCCCACCAGCGGCGCGGGAACGCCGGCGCCCGGTTCGCGCAGGGTGCGCGGCCCAAGGGCCGAGCTGAGCGGCGCGCCCCCGGGGTCGGTGTAGGCGTGCAGGGTGAGCGTCTCGGCGCGGCGGGCGAGCTTGATCTCGTAGAAGGTGGCGTCCACCAGCACGTCCACGCTCCCCGACGTCAGCGCGTCGTCCAGCGCGGCGGGGATGCGGTTCGACTGCAGCCAGCGGTTGGCGTCGCTGGCCAGCCCCTCGCGCACCTCGCTCTCCTGCTGGGCGAACACGCGCCGCGACTGCTGCACCGAGCGCTGCAGCGCCACCGCCACCTGCCGCCGCGTCTGCGCGCGGATGGTGGCGAGCGTCACCAGCAGCAGCAGCGCCACCGTCCCCGCCAGTGCCAGCAGCAGCTTGGCGCCGAAGGAGTGGCGGACGCGGTCGAGCGCGGCGGGGAAGCGGGGCACGCGGGGCGGGCGGGTCAGAGGTCCACGAGCACGCGGGTGGCGCCCGTGGCGGGCACGGTCACCGCCATCACCCGCTGCCCGCGGTCGAAGTCCCACACCGCCAGCCGGTAGCGCCCGGCGGGGATGCCGGCGAGGGTGAACCGCCCGTCGGCGCCCACCAGCACGTGGTGCGGGTTCTCCACCACCAGCACCGCCGAGCGCATCCACTGGTGGATCTCGCAGTACACCTTCACCACGCCCGGGCGGTCGAAGACGACGGTGCGGCTCTCGCCGCGGGGGTAGCGCCCCAGGTCGAAGCGCTTGGTGGACGAGTACGAGAAGACGTTGTGGAAGAACGGGTCGCGGTTGGGGAAGTCGACGCTGGTGCCCACCGGCACCACCAGCACCGCCGGGCGGAAGGCGGTGTCCCGCTGGCTCAGCCGCGGCCGCTCGGCGGCGCCGGCGCGCGCGCCGGGCACCGGGCCCATGATGTACGCCACCACCGGCACGGCGCCCACCTGGTGCGCGGCGCCGCCCCCTTCGCCGGCGTAGCGGTTGGCCACGCGCCGCGGCGCCGCGCGCGACAGCGTCACGCGCCCCTCGATCACGCCCGTGGCGGACGAGGCCGGCGCGGGGCTCGGCCAGGCGGCGGGGGAGGCGCCCAGCAGCAGCACGGCGGCGCCTATCGCGGCGAAACGGATTCGCGGCATGGTTGCCTCGGAAGAGCCGAAGGGGGCGGGGAGGCGGCAGCGGGGGGAATGCCGCGGGAGGCGGGGTGTGGCCTCCGGAAATATAGGAACGGACGGCGTGCACGCCAATGGAGCTGACCCCCTCTCGAACGGGCGCGATCCGGTCCGGCACACGCCAGCGATTCGGAGTGCGCGAAGTCCGCGAAGGCGGCGCGAAGGCGGACTGCGTGCCGTTGTAGCCGCGAGTTCACTCGCATCTTCGACACGAGGAATCCCATTCTGGGGCCCGTACGCCGGTGCACCCGGCCGATCGAATGGGAGTCGTGCGGTGCCCGGACGGACGAAAGCCTCGCCGGCGGGTCGCGAGCGAGGCTTTCGGTCGTTGATGGGATCATCGTCGGCGGATGCGACGTGCGCCGGGCCGGGCAGGCGTGTTCGCCGTCGGGCTCGTTCAGAAGAGGCGCGAGAGCCAGTGCATCACGTTGAGCGCGAACTGCTGGTCGTCGTGGCCGGGGACGTTCAATCCCATGCGGCCGATCTCGCGGCCGGGGATCTCGATGACCTGGGCGCTGAGCATCGCGGCCTCGCCGAGCACCACCACGCGGCCGGTGCCGAAGGCGAGCGCCACCGCCTGCGCGCGTCCCGCCGCCGGCGAGTAGCGCGCCTCTCCCGCGGGCGCCAGCCGCGTGGCCCGCACCGCGGTGTCGCGCGCGCCGCCCCCGCGCGCCGCGGCGGCGATGCTGTCGATCACGCGCTGCTGCTGCGCCGCCTGCTCGCGCAGTTCGGCAACGGTGGGCGGCGCGCGGTCCTCGGCGGTGGGCGAAAGGACCAGCAGCGCCGCCGCGGCCGCGGGGATGGACAGCGACTGCCCGGTGAAGCTCATCACCTCGCCCACGCGCTCCCGGGCGTCGCGGCCCTCGAGGATCGGGTGCCGCCCCAGCAGCCCGTTCTCGCGCGTGAAGCGGAGAAAGCTCTGGCTCCGCCCCGAACGCCCGGGCGTGGTGTCGCGCGTGAAGCCCTTGCTCATCCCCACGCCGAACTCCAGCGACAGCGCCTCGGCGGCGGCGCCGAACGGCTGGTGGTCGGCGATCAGCAGGAGCGAACCGCCGCCGCGCACCCACTCGCGCAGCGCCGCGCGCTCCGCCGCCGGGAACGCGGCGGAGGACACCGTTTCCACGTCATCCCCGCCGCGCGCGTTGGCGACCACCAGCACGTCGAAGGCGGAGAGCGATTCGCGGGTGAACGGCTGCGTGCTCGCGCTTACGCGGTAGCCGTCGCGCCGCAGCAGCGTCGCGAACGGGCGATAGTTGCCGGTCGCCGTGTGGAAGTTGCGGTGCGCCTGGTCGATCCCCACGCGCGGCCCGCTGCCGCCGTACGCCGGCCGCTCGACCACCGGCACCCACGCGGTGTCGGGCCCCTGCTGCCCCGCCGCCGGCACGGTGAAGGCAGCGGAGAGAGCCAGGATGGGGATGAAGATGCGGGCGATACGATGCATGGCGGCTCGCGTCGGTGGGGGAGGGAGCTCGGCGACATGCTTTGGATGCTGCCGACCCCCGGCGCGGTTGTACGCTGGGAATGCGCTGAGCCATGATGGGCCCGCGACGCCTCGTTTCCAACGATTGCGTCGTCTGCCCCGCCAGCAGCGGAGATCCGCCGATGCGAATCTCCCCGAAGCAAGTGCGCCGGCCCCACCCGGGACCGGCGCACTTGCGCACTTTCGCACCTGTTCAGCAGCGCATCCGACCACGCGGCATCAGAGATTCTGCGTGATCCAGTTCGTCATCATCGTGAACAGGTGCACGCTGCGGCCGCCGGCGATGCCGTGGTTGCGGTCGGGGTACATCATGAAGGTGAACTGCTTGTTGGCCGCCTGCAGCGCGTCCACCAGCTGCGTGCTGTTCTGGAAGTGCACGTTGTCGTCGCCGCTGCCGTGCACCACCAGCAGGCGCGCGCGCAGCCCGGCCACGTTCTTCACCGGCGAGCCGCGGTCGTACCCCTGCGGGTTCTCCTGCGGGGTGCGCATGAAGCGCTCGGTGTAGATGGTGTCGTACAGCCGCCAGTCGGCCACCGGCGCCACCGCGATCCCCGCCTTGAAGGGGCTGCCCGGCTGCTCCAGGGTGTAGGCGGTCATGTAGCCGCCGTAGCTCCATCCCCAGATCCCCAGCCGGTTCGCGTCCACGTACGGCTGTTGGGCGAGCCAGCGCGCGGCGTCGAGCTGGTCGGCCGCCTCGCGCACGCCCAGGTTCAGGTACACCGACTTCTTGAAGTCGCGCCCGCGGCCGCCGGTGCCGCGGTTGTCCACGCTCACCACGATGTAGCCCTGCTGCGCCAGGTGCTGGTGCCACAGGTAGCGGCTCCCGCCCCACGCGTCGGTCACCGTCTGCGAGCCCGGCCCGCCGTACACGTACAGCAGCACGGGATACTTCTTCGTCGCGTCGAAGTTGGCCGGCTTGATCATCCACCCGTTCAGCTGCGTCCCGTCCGTCGCGCGGAAGTCGAAGAACTCCACGGGGGCCACGGCGAGCTGCGCCAGCTTCTGCCGCGCGGCGGCGTTGTCCACCAGCGTGCGCACGGGGGTGCCGTCGGTGCGGTGCAGCCGGATCACGGGCGGCGAGCCGGCGCGCGACCAGGTGTCCAGGTAGTACGGCGTCTCGGGGCTGAGCTGCACGGCGTGCGTCCCCGGCTCGCGGGTCAGCCGCTCGGGCGCGCCGCCGTCCAGCCGCACGCGGTACAGGTGGCGCTGCGCGGGGCCCTGCTCGGTGGCGCTGAAGTAGACCAAGCCGTTCTTCTCGTCCACCCCGAACACCGCCGTCACGTCCCACGGCCCGCGCGTGAGCTGGCGGGCCACCGTGCCGTCGCGGTTGTACAGGTACAGGTGGTTGTAGCCGTCGCGCTCGCTGCTCCACAGGAACTGCCGCCCGCCGCGGATGAACGACAGGTCGTCGTCCACGTCCACCCAGGCGCTGTCGGTCTCGGTGAAGACGGTGCGGGTGGCGCCGGTGCGCGCGTCGGCCACCAGCACGTCGAGGCGGTTCTGATGGCGGTTCAGCCGCTGCACCATCAGCTCGTTGGGCGATGCGGCCCACTCCATCCGCGCCAGGTACACCGACGAATCGCTCCCCGTCTGCACCCAGGTGGTGCGGGCGCTGGCGAGCTCGTAGACGCCCACCTTCGCGGTGGGGTTCGCCGAGCCGGCCTTGGGGTAGCGCAGCGAGATCGGCTGCGAGTAGCTGTCGCCGGTGTCCTTCATCCAGAAGAAGGGGCGGACGGGGTTGTCGTCGATGCGCCAGAAGGCGATGCGCTGCCCGTCGGGGCTCCAGCGCCACCCGTCCTGCAGGTCCAGCTCCTCCTCGTACACCCAGTCGAAGGTGCCGTTGATGATGGTTTCGCTGCCGTCGCGGGTGAGCTGCGTCTCGCGGCCGGTGGCCAGGTCGGTCACCCACAGGTTGTTGTCGCGCACGAACCCCACCTTCGTCCCGTCCGGCGAGAGCTTGGCGAACTGCTGCCAGCCGGTCGCGGCGGAGACGGGCGTCAGCCGCTGGCCGGCCAGGTCGTAGACGTAGAAGTGGCCCTTGGTGTTCTGCCGCCAGACCGGCTGGCTGTTGGTGAAGATGAGGAGCTTCTTCTCGTCCGCGCTCCAGGCGTACTCCTCGATCTCGATCGGCTTGCTCTGCCCGGCGGGCACCAGGCGCGCGCCGTCCACCAGCACGGTGCGGGTGCCGGTCTGCGCGTCCTCGGCCACCAGGTTGGTGTGCTCGCCGGCCGCCACCACGTAGGAGTAGCGCTGCCCGTTCGCCATCCAGCGGCTCTCGGGGAGCGACTGCAGCCGGAAGTCGCTCGAGAAGATGCGCTCCACGGTGAGCTGCCCCTGCGCGGCGGCGGCGGGCGCCCCGGCCAGCAGTGCGAGCGCAAACGTCAGCCCGGCCGCGGCCGGACGTGCCCTGAGTAGCATCCGCGTTCCTTCGGTGCGTGGGGATGGGATTCGAGATGGTCGGCGATTTGGCCGTACATCATGCGAGCGTGGTACGGCGTTGCGCCAGCCCGTGTTCCCCCGGGCGCCGGCGGGCCCCCACCCCGCGCGAGGCTTCGCCCGCGCTGC
>DASQLJ010000211.1:0-5333 GCA_035630095.1 Longimicrobium sp. | reverse complement strand
ACTTGGCGCTCTCGAGCTCCGCACCGACTCCGCTCACGTTCAGCCCCGCGAGAGCGCCTCCCCCGCCCCCGGCGTTCTGCAGCGTGAACATCACCTGGAAGAGCGGCGAGTGGCTCAAGCTGCGCTCCGGCTGCAGCTCGGCCACCAGCTTCTCGAAGGGCATCTCTTGGTGCTCATACGCGCCCAGCGTGACCTCCCCCACCCGCCGCAGCACCTCGCGGAAGCTCGGGTCTCCCGAGAGGTCGGTGCGCAGTACCAGCGTGTTGACGAAGAAGCCGATCAGCTCCTCCACCTCCCCGCGCGTGCGCCCGGCGATCGGGCTCCCCACCACCACGTCCTCGCTCCCGCTGTACTTCGAGAGCAGCACCTGGAAGGCGCCCAGCAGCGTCATGTACAGCGTCGCGCCCTCGCTCCGCCCCAGCGCCTGCAACCGCTCCAGCAGCTCCGGGGAGAGATCCACCGGGACCGTCGCGCCCCGGAACGTCTGCACCGCCGGGCGGGGATGGTCGGTGGGCAGCTCCAGCAGATCCGGCGCGCCCGCGAGCCGCTCCCGCCAGTACGCCAGCTGCCGGTCCAGCACCTCGCCCTCCAGCTGCTCGCGCTGCCACACCGCGTAGTCGGCGTACTGCACCGGCAGCTCCGGCAGCGGCGACTCCCCGCCCTCGCGGTACGCCGCGTACAGCGCCGACAGCTCGCGGAAGAACACTCCCATGCTCCACCCGTCGCTGACGATGTGGTGCATCGAGAGCAGCAGCACGTGGCCCTCCTCGCCCAGCCGCAGCAGCGCCGCACGGAAGAGCGGGCCCGCCGAGAGGTCGAAGGGCCGTGCCGCCTCCTCGCGAGCGCGCCGCCTGACCGCTGCCTCGCGATCCGCATCGCCCAACCCCGACAGGTCCTCCACCGGCAGGGCGAACCCGCCGAAGGGCGCGATCACCTGCACCGGCGAGCCGTCCACCTCGCCGAAGACCGTCCGCAGCGCCTCGTGACGCCGGACGATCTCGCCCAGGCTCCGCTCCAGCGCCGCCTCGTCCAGCGTACCCCCCAGGCGCCATGCCACGGGCATGTTGTAGACGGCGCTTCCCGGCTCCAGCCGGTCGATGAACCAGAGCCGCTCCTGCGCGAAGGAGAGCGGCAGCGCCCCCGTGCGCTCCACCGGCACCACCGGCGGCAGCACCGGCAGCCCCGCGCGGCGCATCTCCTCCACGCGCCCGGCCAGCTCCGCCACCGTGGGTCCCTCGAAGATCGCCCGCAGCGGCAGCTCGACGGCGAACACGTCCCGGACCCGCGAGACCACGCGAGTGGCCAGGAGCGAGTGCCCGCCCAGGTCGAAGAAGCTTTCCTCCACCCCCACCCGCTCCAGCCGCAGCACCTCCGCCCAGATCTCCGCCAGCACCTCCTCCACCGGCGTCCGCGGCGCCACGTACCGGTCCGCGCCGGCCGCGTACTCCGGCGACGGCAGCGCCTTCCGGTCCAGCTTCCCGTTCGAAGTGAGCGGCAACGCCTCCAGCACCACGTACGCCGCCGGGAGCATGTACTCCGGCAGGCTCCGCCGCAGGTGCTCCCGCAGCCCGCCCGCCTCGACGCCGCCGACCACGTACGCCACCAGCCGCCGGTCGCCCGGCACGTCCTCGCGCACCACGACAACGCAGTCGGTGACGCTCTCATGGCCCCGCAGCACGGCCTCGATCTCGCCCAGCTCGATACGGAAGCCGCGCACCTTCACCTGGAAGTCGAGCCGCCCCAGGTACTGCAGCGTCCCGTCCGCCCGCCAGCGCGCCCGGTCCCCCGTGCGGTACAGTCTCGCGCCGCCTTCCACCGAGAACGGATCGGGGACGAAGCGCTCCGCGGTCATCGCCGGGCGGCACAGGTAGCCGCGCGCCACCCCCGCCCCGCCGATCAGCAGCTCGCCCGGGACGCCCGCCGGCTGTGGGCTCCCGGACGCATCGCAGACGTACAGGCGCACGTTCCCCAGCGGACGGCCGATCGGGTGCCCCTCCACGATCCCGTCCGCCGGCACCGGGTGCGCGGAGGCCAGGATAGTCCCCTCGGTTGGGCCGTAGAGGACGTGCGCCTCCGCCCCGGGGAGCGCTTCCCGCATCTCCGCCAGCAGGTCGGCCGGGACCCGGTCGCCACCCACGAAGGCGCGCCGCAGCCCGGAGAGCCGGGGCCTCTCGCACTCCGCCTGCACCACCTGCCGCATCAGTGCGGGGACGGCGTGCACGAGGGTGGCGTCCGCGATCTCCTCCAGCAGCGCGGGCACGTCCAGCACCCGCTCGCGCTCCACGAGGCGCACCGCGCCCCCCGACGTGAGCGGCAGCAGCGCCTCGAAGAGCCAGATGTCGAAGGCGTACGAGGCCAGCGCCGGCATCACGTCGCCCTCGCGGACGCCGAACGCCTCGCACGTGGCGGCCAGCAGGTTGGCCAGGGAGCGGTGCTGCACCAGCACCCCCTTGGGGCGGCCCGTGCTCCCCGACGTGTAGATCACGTACGCCAGGTTCTCGGGCAGCACGCCGGCGGCGGGCGCCTGCGCGCTCTCGGCCTCGATGCGCTCGCGGTCGGCGTCGAGGCAGACGACCTCGGCTGCGTGGGGCGGGAGCCCCTCGGGCAGCGGCAGGCGGGTGAGCAGGAGCGGGGCGCCCGAGTCGGCGAGCATGAAGGCCAGCCGCTCGGCCGGGTACGCCGGGTCCAGCGGCACGTATGCCCCGCCGGCCTTGAGCACGGCCAGGATCGCGACGACCAGCTCCGGGCCGCGCTCCAGGCAGATGCCCACGCGGGTCTCCGGGCGGACCCCGCGACGCCGCAGGTGGTTCGCCAGCCGGTTGGCGGCCCGGTCCAGCGCGGCGTAGGTGAGCGCCGCGCCGGCGAAGCTGACCGCGGTCGCGTCCGGCGTGCGCTCCGCCTGTTCCTCGAAGAGCCGGTGGATGGGGAAGTGCGCGGGGTACTCCGCGTCCGTGCGGTTCCACTCCTCCACGACCTGCCGGCGCTCCGCCTCCGGCAGCACGTCGATGCTCCCGATCGGCCGCCCGGGCGAGAGCTCCAGCGCCTCGACCAGCCGCTCCAGTGCCGTGTGCATCAGCCGGCACACCTGCTCCGCCTCCGCCGGCGCCGCCACCTGCGCCACCATCGAGAACCCCTCGCCCCGGTCGTCCACCGCGAGCACCACGGGGTAGTTCGTCCGCTCCTGTGCGCGAATGCCCTGCACCCCCTCTTTGGGCTGCCCCGCCTCCGGCCCAGCCCTCGCGCCGCTGTAGCGATAGTTCAGCAGCGAGGTGAACAGCGGCGCCGGTGCCGCCACGCCGCTGCAGCGCTGCGCCAGCACCAGCGAGGCGTGCTCGTGCCGCAGCAGCTCCGCAAGCAGCGCGTGCGTGCGCCGCACCGCCGCCTCGACCCCCTCCTCTCCCACCCCGATCCGCACCGGCAGCGTGTTGATGAAGGGGCCCATCACCCGGTCCACGCCCTCCCCGCCCTGCATGCGGCCGAAGAGCAGCGTCCCGAATACCACGTCCTGCCGGTCGCTCAGCCGCGCCAGCACCTGCGCCCACGCCAGGTGGCACAGGCTCGCCGCGCTCACCCCCAGCGCCCGCGCCCGGCGGCGCAGCCGTGCGCTCAGGTCGTCCGTAAACGGAAGCCGCGCCTCCCCGGTCCCATGTCCGTCCCGCCACACGTCCAGCATCCCGTACGGCGCCGTCGGCTCCTCCACGTCCTTCAGCATTCCGCTGAAGAACCGCTCCTGCTCCTTACGGTTCGCACCCAGGCGCGCCTGCGCCACGTAGTTGCGGAACGGCAGCGGCGCCGGCAGCTCCGACTCCAGGCCCCGCAGGTACGCCGAGATCTCCTCCTGCAGCACCTCCACCGACTCGTGGTCACCCGTCACATGGTGCTTCTGCAGCAGCAGCAGCCACCGGCCACGCGCGCGGTCCTCGGCGATGCACACCCGCAGCAGCGGCGCGCGCCCCAGGTTCATCCGGTACCGCCGGGGGTCGAAGCGCCGCCACAGCTCCCCGGCCGCATCCTCTGCCTCCGCCTCCAGCTCCACCTCCTCCACGGGCAGCGTCGCGTGTCGCCAGACGACCTGCACCGGCTCGCGCACCCCCTCCCAGGCCACGGCCGTGCGCAGGATGTCGTGGCGGTCGACCACCGCCTGCAGTGCCACCAGGTACCGCTCCAGACGCGCGCGGGTGTCGAACTCGGTCATGCCCGACACTAGGTACGGGTCCCCCTCCTCCGACAGCAGGTGGTGGAAGAGGAACCCCTCCTGCAGCGGCGCCAGCGGGTAGATGTCCTGCACGTTCAGGGCTCCGCCCGGCACCCCCGCCACGACCCGGTCGATCTCCGCCTGGCTCAGCTCCACCAGCGGCAGCATCTCCGGCGCGATGGACCCCGACCCCTCCGGGATCCGGTTCGCGGGGACCTCCACCTCTGTAGACGCGCCGCCGAGGGCCAGTGCCAGCTCGGACAGCACCGGCGTGGTGAACAGTGCCCGCACGTCCGTGTGCAGCCCCGCACGCCGCATCCGCCCGATCAGCTGGATCGCCAGGAGCGAGTGCCCGCCCAGCTTGAAGAAGTTGTCCCGGCGGCCCACCCGGTCCACGCGCAGCACCTCCGCCCAGATCTCGGCCAGCGCCTGCTCGGTCTCGTTCGCCGGCGCCTCGTACTCCCGCGAGGTATAGGCGTCGCTTCCGGGCGCGGGGAGCGCCCTGCGGTCCAGCTTGCCGTTGGGCGTCAGCGGGATCCGGTCAACCGGCACGAACGCCTGCGGCACCATGTACTCCGGCAGGCTCTGCCGCAGGTGCTCGCGCAGCGCGTCCGTCTCCACATCGCCCACCACGTACGCCACCAGCCGCTTGTCGCCCGGCTGGTCCTCGCGCATCATCACCCGGGCCTCGCGCACCCCCGGATACGCCGCCATCGCCGCCTCCACCTCCCCCGGCTCGATGCGGAAGCCGCGGATCTTCACCTGGTCGTCCAGGCGGCCCATGAACTCCAGCTTCCCATCGGCCTTCCACCGCGCCCGGTCGCCGGTGCGGTACATCCGCCCACCGGGCTCGGCGGCGAACGGGTCCGGGACGAAGCGCTCGGCCGTCAGCCCTGGCCGGCCCAGGTAGCCGCGCACCACCCCCGCCCCTCCCATGCACAGCTCGCCGGGGACGCCCACCGGGAGCGGCTCGCCCGCCGGGTCGAGGACGTAGCCCCGCGCGTTCGGGATCGGCCTGCCGATCAGCACCGTCGGCGCGTCCTCCGCCACCTCCTCCACCTCTTCGAGCGTGCACCACACGGTGGCCTCGGTGGGCCCGTACTCGTGCAGCACGCGAGCGGGCTTCCCCTCGCGCAGC
>DASQLJ010000210.1:0-9182 GCA_035630095.1 Longimicrobium sp. | reverse complement strand
GACGACGACATCCCGGCCGGGGTGAAGACGTGGTCGCGCACGTAGTCGTAGTAGTCCTGCCCGGTGACCTTTTCGATGATGGCGCCCAGGAGCAGGAAGCCGGTGTTGCTGTAGCGCCACCCCTTCCCCGGCTCGAAGGCGAGCGCGGTGTCCTGCCGCGCCACGTCCATGATCGCCGCCACGGTCGCCGGGCGCTCGGCGAAGAAGCGGGGGTTGAAGTAGCTCCCCAGCCCCGAGGTGTGCGTGAGCAGGTGCTCGATGCGGATCTTCTCCGCCGCCGCGCGCGTGGGGAAGTCGGGGATGTGCTTCGACACCGGGTCCTGGTACGACAGCTTCCCCTGCGCCACGAGCTGCGCGATGGAGACGGCGGTGAACATCTTGTTCATCGACCCCAGGTTGAACTGCGTCTCCAGCGCGTTGGGGATGCCGCGCGCGCGGTCCGCCATCCCGTAGGCGCGCTGGAAGACGGGCCTGCCGTCCTTTGCCACCATCACCACGCCCGAGAAGCGCCCTTCCGCCGTGGCGCGGGTGAGCGCCTCGTCCACCACGCGCGCCGCCCGCTCCGCCGGCACCGGTGCCGCTGCAGCCGACGCCATCGCCACGGGCCCGGACGCCGCCTGCTGCGCGCCCGCGGGCGCCGCCGCCGCGATCCCTGCCACGGCCACCGCCCCGCCGGCGAGGGTGAGGATTCGGTTCATCATATCATCTCTCGATGGGAAACGTCTTACGCATGTAAGACTCCGGTAGGTGTTGAGCCGGCGGACGGGAGTGCCCGCCGGTGTGGGTGATCGATTCGATTGATCCCGCGTCCTTCATCTCCCAGCGACGGGAGATGGGTTACGTCCCGACTCGGCAGATCGATGGGCAGCCGGAAAGCCGGCAGGGGCGAATGAATTCGCTGCAACGACTACACGAAGTCCGCCTTCGCGGACTACCGGCTGTGGCGGCGCCGCGGGGATGTGGCGCGACACTCGCCCCGTGGTCGCCGCGGTCGACGTCTCTCAGCCGCCGTTGAGCATCCGCGCGAGCCAGGCGCGCGCCTCCGCGTCGAACGGCCGCGGCGCGCCGTTCTCGCGGTAGTCGTACGTCGGCCGCCCGTCCGCGCCGCGGACGACGAGGAGCTCGCGGCGAACGCCGTTGCGGATGGTGGCCACGCGCAGGGAGCCGCCGGGGTCCACGCTCGCCACGTCGGTCCGCGCGGCGTTCAGCTCGGCGCGGTTCAGCTCCACCCTGAACAGCCCCGCCCGCCGCGCCGCGGCCGGCGGCGGCGACACGCCGGGCGAGAACGCCAGCGTCGCCGCCAGCACCGCCACCGCCAGCCCCGCGCGGACGGCGGCGGGGAGCGGGCCCGCCGGCGCGCGCGTGGCGTCCATCAGCCGCGCCGCGCGCCGCAACAGCGGCGAGCCGCCGTCGCCGAAGCCGGCCGCCGCCGCGCCGCGCCGCGGGAACGTCGCGGCCAGGATCCCCAGCGACTCCAGCAGCGGCCGCCGCCGGCCGGTGATGCGCACCGCGAACCCGTCCGCCAGCAGCTCCGCGCACTCCGCCATCTGCCGTCCGGCCACGCGCAGCAGCGGCTGGAACCAGAGCACCGCCGAGCCGATCTCCACCGCCACCTTCCACAGCGGGTCGCGCCGCACCAGGTGCCCCAGCTCGTGCGCGAGGACGCCCTCTCGCTGCAGCGGCGTGAGCGCCGCGAGTGTCCCGGCGGGAAGGCAGATCTCCGCCAGCCCCACCGCCGCCGGCGCCGTGAGCCCCTCGGCCGCGGTGATGTAGACGGTGCGGTTCACCCCCGCCGCCGAGCGCAGCCGCCGGAGCGCGTCCGCCGCCTGCGCGTCCCCCGCGGCGTGCCGGGGGCCCGCGGCGCGCCAGTAGCGCCGCCGCCCCTGCTCCAGCCGCGCCAGCCCCGCGAGCGCGCCCGCCAGCCACACCGCCAGCACGGCCGGCGGCGCCCACGGCGGCAGCGCGGGCCGGGGCGGCACCACGCGGCGCCGCAGCGGCATCTGCCCCGGCGTATCCGTAACCACGAGGCGGCGCGTGAGCTCAGGCGCCGCCGCCGCCCGGCGCGCGGCCACGACGGAGAGCGTGGTGGTCGCCAGCGCGCCGGCCACGGCCGTCTTCCACAGTGCGTCGCGCACCCCCGGCGAGCGCACCAGGCGCGACGCCAGCCACGCGCCGCCCAGCAGCAGCGTGCCGTGGACCACGTAGGTGCCTAGCCAGGCGAGCACCCACCCGGTCCAGCCGGCGGAGACGACGAGCGCGGGCATCAGGGCTCCTCCCGTTCGGCGGTCCAGCGGTCGAGCATCTCCTTGAGCCGCTCCACGTCGCCGGGCTCCACCTCGTCGGCGCGCAGGGCGTGGCTCACCATCGCCGCCACGTCGCCGCGGAAGAGGCGCCCCAGCACGCTCCCCACCGTGGCGCGCTCCACCTGCTCGCGGCTCACCCGCGCGCTGTAGACGTACTCGCGCCCCTCCTCGCGGTGGCCGATCACCCCCTGCCGGTCCAGCCGGAAGAGCAGCGTCCCGATCGTCTTCCGCGCCAGCCCGGTGGACGGCTCCAGCGCCTGGTGCACCTCGGCCACCGTGGCCTCGCCCCGGCTCCACAGCACCCCCAGCACCTCCGTCTGCAGATCGGTCAGTCGATGAAGCTGGTTCACGAGCGGGCTTCGGCTTACGGCTGTAAGACTGAGGGACGCGACGCGCGGTTTGCGGAGCCTGTCGATGATGGGATGCCGAGGGCGCGCGAAGGGTTGCCGGGTGATGCGGGGTGTCGCCTCGGCGGCTGAAGGTCGGCACAGGCCTGAGATCCGTCTAACTTTGGACAATGCGGATGCCCAGCGAGTCCACCTCTACCTCCACTGTCGCGATTTCCTCGCATCCCATTTACATTGATGGGTCATCGCCGCCGGTCTGGAACCTTTAGGACGCCGCCCCTCTTTAGTCCATCTTCAGCACTAAACCGCCACCTTGCGAACACTACGTGCTGCGGCTTGCAGCAAATGGATGATAACAGGCTATCGGTGAGTCTTGGCCTCTACAACGAACGCGTCGATAAACTCTACTGTCTCCGCAAGATCGAATGACCGAACTTTCGCACTCCGAACACGATCCGCTCGCGCACGAGCGGCAGGTCAGAGACTGGTACGCACAACACCTCCAAGAAGTCCGGCCTCACGAACAGTTGGTCCGCACCGAGGCCAGGTTCATTGATTCACGCGTTCGAGCCGACATGCGGACGGTTGATCGTGATGATGTGATACGAGAGTGGGAGTTCAAGCTGGTGGCGGACTACGCGGCTCTCGGGCAGATTCTCACATATGTGGCGCTCGCACGGAAGCAGTACGGATTTGAGCGAAAAATCCGCGGCGTTATCGCTGCATTCGAGTTCTCCCCAGAATTTCTCCTCGTGGTTGAGGTGATGAACCTGGGCCTCGAGCTGCTCCACATTCCGCATTGGATGCGAAACGCTGGCTTCGCGATGAACATCGCTGACCCGCCCCCAATCCCGAAGATCATTAGACCCGGGAAACCGGGATCGCTTTCTGACCCTGAACCTTCCTAACGCTATGGCCCTCGCAGCGATTCCCCGTCCCGAGTTGATCCGCACAGCCGCCATCTCACCAGATCCTGTGTACCAAGGTTTGCGCATCGTCCGATGCCAGACCGATGAGATGGCTGAGAAACACTACAGCAACAATCGATACGAATTTCAGCACCTACCCGCTGATTACACACCTGTGACGGCGGTGCTATGCCACAAAGGTGCAGTCGGTCAGATGTTCGGGGAGCGCGGGCGTGTCGTCGCCATGCTCCACCCGAACCTCAAGATGTTCACGCAGCTCATTCAGTACGACCCGTCTAATCCGCCGCGTGAGAACTATGCTGCTTTGGAAATGACACGGGCGCACGATCAGACGCAGAGTGACTTCAAGGGCCAGAAAGCGGCTAACAAAGACGACTTCAAGAATTATATCCTTGAGGGTATATGGGGGAACCGCACGCTGTTCCTTCCGGTGATCACCGGCTGGCAGTCCCGTACCGTTTTTGAGCGTACGGTGTTCGTTGCCTTCGACGAAGGCGATGCAAACGCAATGTATGGGATGCTGTACCTGCCGAAGGCGCCAGTCATGCAAGCAGACGGACAGACTCAGACCGCAGCACTGTTCGCTGTGGCTGATTCCCGGGACGCGGTCGATGCGGGGGCTTTGGAGAACCTTCTCGTGACGGTGGAGATCGAGCTAAACGTAGACGAACGCAAGGCCGGGCAAAGCTTCGCCGACCGGAATGGCCGCGGCTCAAAAAAGAATCGAAATCTGGTCATCGGGTTCGACACTCTTTGAGCGAGCTTCGCGTCCTCGCGCTGGAAGGAACTGTGTTCGAACACCGTCTGGCGAACGGCCGCAACGCGGGGACGAGCGAAACACAGACGGAAAACATCGTAGACTTGAGCACGATGGAGCAGATGCTGCTCAACGTCGTCTCTGCAGGTCGCCACAAGCCCGAGCACATCAAGCACCATCACGTACAAGCCTTCCTCCCCTACGCCCGCGAGTTCTTGGGCATGTTGGAAGAAATTTTCTCGGCCGAGTGGGTTGTAAAGCCAGCGAGTAACCGCGATCCGTTCCGGCGCGTGTTTGTGCACGGTTGGCCGTTCGCCTTAAAGGCGATTGCGCTCGCGTATCACCAGGCGCGCATCGACAAACTCGGGCCGCTGGCGGGTGCAATCGGCGCTAAGGATGCAGGTTTGACCGTTGCGGAGGCGTTCCTCGCCAAAACCCGAGAACTAGAAGCGGATTGGGCGGAAACGCCGAGCGTCTCGCTGGACGAGTTGAAAGAACGTTTGGCACGAGTGGATTGGCGTCGCTATCGCAAGCACTGGGTCGATATCACCAGCGTATCGATCAAGCATGGAAAGCCTCGAACGTTCCGACTGAAGGAAACCGGGGAGGAACAGGTCATCGCCATGGCCCCAAACACGGCCGCGGCGATCGGCTCGGTGAAGGACAGGCTGCTCTCGGCTAACTGGGAAGCTCTCTGCAGTACCGTCGACCATCCGATCTCCGAACTCAGCGCGTGACGGGGCCAGCAGTCGACTCGTGAGAGAAGTCCACTGGACGAGGAAGAGACCCCGCCGGGCATTTCCAGATGACCCCGCTCTGAACCGACTCATACGGCTAAGGGCGGGGGTTTATCTTGTGGGCCGTACACGCACCTCATCCTGAAATCTCCAGCACCTATCGCATCTACCGACATCCCGCGGACGGTAGTGCGTACTTAAGCAAACCACATTATCTTGTGGTCACTGGACTCCGGCGTCTTCGCCGACTCTACCTCGCGTCGCCTCCCGAGATCGCATGAGCACTCGATTCTCACGTCCGTGCGTGGTCCTCCTCAGCGGGGGGCTCGACTCCACTACCGTGCTCGCCATTGCGCGCGCGCAGGGTTTCGATCCGCACTGCCTGACCTTCGACTACGGGCAGCGGCACGCGGTCGAGATCGAGGCGGCGAGGCGCGTAGCGGCACATTTCGGGGTGCGCGACCACCGGATCGCCCGCATCGACCTGCGCATCTTCGGCGGGTCGGCGCTCACCGATGACATCGCCGTTCCCACCGCGGGGTCGGTTAGCGAGATCAAGGACGAGATCCCCGCGACCTACGTTCCTGCGCGCAACCTGATCTTTCTTTCGTACGCCGTCGCGATGGCCGAGACGATCGGGGCCGGCGACGTGTTCATCGGAGTGAACGAAGTGGACTATAGCGGGTATCCCGACTGTCGCGCGGAGTTCGTGCGCTCGTACCAGGATACTGCGAACCTCGCCACGAAAGCCGCCGTGGAAGGGCGGCGGCTGGCGATTCACGCGCCGCTCCAGCATATGGACAAGGGTGAGATCGTCCGGCGCGGCATGGAGTTGGGCGTCGACTACTCCGTCACCCTCACGTGCTACCAACCGAGTGCGTGGGGCGAGGCGTGCGGGGTCTGCCACTCCTGCCTGCTGCGGATGGAAGGGTTCGCCCGAAATGGGATCACCGATCCCGCTCCATACCGGGCGGCTGTAGAGGCCGCGTAGTGCTGGCGGCGGCGCTCTGCGCCCCGTAAGATCCCGCCTTCCGTCCTGAAAAGCGACCATGGAGATCTTCAAAGAATTCGTCTTCGAGGCCGCGCACAGCCTTCCCCACGTGCCGTCGGGCCACAAATGCGCCCGCCTCCACGGCCACTCGTTCCGGGTGGAGTTGCACGTGCGTGGTCCGGTGGACCCGCACCTCGGGTGGGTCATGGACTTCGCAGAGATCAAGAAGGCGTTTCAGCCCCTCTACGACCAGCTCGACCACAACCACCTGAACGTGATCGACGGGCTGGCGAATCCCACCAGCGAGAACCTGGCCCGCTGGATCTGGGACCGCGTCGCACCCGAACTGCCGGCGTTGAGCAGGGTAGTGGTGCGCGAGACGTGCACCTCGGGGTGCGTGTACGCGGGCGACGGCGGGAGCCCCGGGGCGGCGGCGTAGCGACTCGCGTGGCCTCTTTCGCTCTGGCTCTGCACGCCCGGCGGCTCACACCCGCTGGGCGAGACCGTTTTGTGGACGGGTGTCAGGATGGTTGATGAACTCGCGCCTCTCCACGTGCTCGTCACGTGCACCAAGGGGAAAACGGCGGCCCCCGCATCCGGACTGCAGCTGGCGCAGGTGGCGGAAAGCACGCCCGAGGCCCGCGCGGAACAATGGATCGAGCGACTTGTCCAAAGCCTTCCCGGGACGGTTGCCCTGCGTGACCTGTACGCGGGTGACCACTGGCAGGTCGCCCTTTCTCTCCTGAACGGCAGCACCGCGAGTGGACGTGGGGTCACGCTCTGGGTGTGCTCGGCGGGATACGGGCTGCTCCCACTGGATTGTGCCGTCGCACCATACTCGGCAACCTTCTCCAGCGGACATCGCGATTCCGTGTACCGTGCTGGCGACAGGCTTTCCCGGGCAGAGACGTTTCGGCGCTGGTGGTCCGCGCTCGCGGGGTGGGAGGGTCCGCGTGAGGGCGCCCCGCGGACCGTTCGCGACCTGGCCAGCCGCGCGCCGGGTGCGGCGATCGTTGTTGTCGCGTCCGAACCCTACCTGCGGGCGTGCGCCGGCGATCTTGTGGCGGCTGCCGGCGTCCTCGACCGTCCGTCCGCCCTCTCGGTTGTGTCGGCTGGTGCCCGCGTCCGCGATCTGGAGCGCCACCTGCTGCGGTTCGGTAAAGAGCTGCGCGCGCGTGTCGGCGGCGGAGACATGTCGCTTAACCCGCGGGTCGCACGTGATCTGCTGCGCCACGCCGAGGAGCCGACGGTAGAGGAGTTCTCGCGTTTGCTCGACGAGTGGCGTCGCGACGCGACGCGCCCGGCCGCACTCTGCCGGCCGACACAAACCGACGCGGAAGTGCTGGCGTTCGTTCACGCAGAACTTGACCGTGACGCAGGGGCGACGTGGAGCGCGCTTCTGCGAAAGCTGCGCGACCAGAAGGGCCTCGCCTGTGAGCAGAAGCGCTTCCGCCGCGTCTACGGGGTCGCCCGTCACGCCCGTTTGGCGGAATCGTGAAGACTCGCCCCGAATGCAGCCGGTACGCCCCGAGCACCTCTGGCCGGCCGTGCGCACCCGCTTTTTAGAGCCATGAGGTTCTTTTTTCCCGACAGCCAAGACCAGGTCGACCCCGAGTTCGACTTCCACACGGAGCGCCGTGTCCGCGGCCGGCAGCGAGGGCGCGACGACCTGTACGCGCACGAAGTGTTCGCTACGCCCCCGTGTGACGGCATCCTGGTTTCGAAGGCGATGGTGGAGGGGTATGGAACGTCGGGTGGTCGGTTCTCCATTGGCCAGCGCAACCGGCTGCTGAACGAGGGGGTGCGGGCATTCTACCGCCTCGATGAACGCGCCGAGACCCGCCACCTGGAATCGATGGGCGACTGCGGCGCCTTCTCGTACCGCAAGGAGCAGGCGCCCCCCTGGAGCGTGGATCAGGTGATCGAGTTTTACGAGGGGTGTGGATTCGATCACGGCATTTCGGTGGACCACCTGATCCTCGACTTCGACGCCTCGGTCGATTCGTTCTTCCCGGACCTCGACGGGATCAGCCCGGAGCACCGGCACCGCCAGCATCTCACGTTGGAGTTGGCGGACGAGTTCTTCCAGAAAACCCGGGCGCTACGTTGCCGTTTCAACCCGGTTGGCGTTGCGCAGGGATGGAGTCCTGACTCCTATGCACGGGCAGTCGAACGCCTGCAGGAGATGGGTTATCGCGCGCTGGCGATCGGCGGGATGGCCAAGGGGAAGACCCGCGACATTCTGGCGCTCCTCGAGCGTGTAAAGGCGGTCCTTCGACCTGGCATCACGCTGCACCTCCTGGGAATCTCCCGCGCCAGTCAGTTGCAGGAGTTCCAACGGCTGGGCGCCACCAGCTTCGACAGCACCTCCGCGCTGATGCAGGCGTGGCAGGATGACAGGGACAACTATCACACACTGACGCGGGCCTATTCAGCCGTCCGTGTTCCCCAAGTTCAGGGAAATCCGGACCTGATGGACAAGATTGCCTCGGGTGTGGTGGATCAGGACAAGGCGCGTCGCCTGGAGCGTGCGTCGCTCGAGGCGCTGCGGGCATACGATGAGGGAACGCGAGGGATCGACGAGGTGCTGGACGTGCTGCGGAAGTACGAATATCTGTGTGACCCCAGCCGGAAAAGCCGCGCCGAAGCATACCGTGAGGTGCTGCAAGCCATGCCTTGGAAGGAATGCGCCTGTGCGGTCTGCGAAAGCCTCGGGATCGACGTGATCATCTTCCGCGGAGCCGAGCGCAATCGGCGGCGCGGGTTCCACAACGTGCACGTGCTCTATCAGCAAGTCTCGAACGCCGTTCCAGTTGGCATCGCACGAACGTAGACCACCGGGAGTATCGAAGCGTGAAGAAGAAGAGCACAGCCGAGCGGATCTCCACCTTGCGGCTCCCCGCGCTGGAGATCCGCCAGGGTAGGGGACGTCACCTTTATAGCGTCGGAATCGACGGCAAACTGCTGTCGAAAATCGCTGGCGTTTCCCGCGTCCGCCGTCCAGACGGGGGTGAAATCGCCGGGTATCAGCGTCCTGAGGTGTACGCACACATCCAGGAAATCCAGGATTACCTGGAGTCGGATGCGCCGATGCTTCCCAACCCGATCATCGTCGCCT
>DASQLJ010000209.1:0-4102 GCA_035630095.1 Longimicrobium sp. | reverse complement strand
GCGAACGGCTCGGGGACGAACTTCTCGGCCGTGAGCCCGGGCCGGCCCAGGTAGCCGCGCGCCACCCCCGCGCCCCCGATGTACAGCTCGCCGGGAAGGCCCACGGGGACCGGCTGGAGGTGCGCGTCCAGAACGTAGAAGCGAATGTTCTGGATCGGGTGCCCCACCGGGACGGGGCCGGCGCGGTGCTTTCCCGGGGGAAGCACGTACGCCGAGCAGCCGACCACCGTCTCGGTGGGGCCATACTCGTTCATCAGCCGCACGCCGGGGGCGTGCTCCTGCCAGAAGAGCGTGGGCTCGGCGGAGAGGAAGTCGGCGCCCACGACCAGCGTGAGCGCGGCCGCGGGGGCGTCGCCCGGGGCGATCAGCGAGTTGAGCAGCCCCAGGTGGATCGGGGTGATCTTGATCAGCCCGAAGCCGGGCCGTTCCCCGAGCGCCCGGGCGAGCGCCTCGACCGCGTTCTCCTCGGGGAGGAGGCGCACCGGTAGCCCCGCGAAGAGGGGGAGGAGGTTGGTGACTGTCAGGTCGACGGCCATGGAGGTGAAGACGGGGGCGCCGGCGCCCTGATCGGCGCCGTAGGCGCGCACGCCCCAGTGGATGTAGTTGCAGACGCCCCGGTGGTGCATCGCCACGCCCTTGGGCCGGCCCGTGCTCCCGGAGGTGTAGATCACGTACGCGAGGTTCTCGGCCGTCACGCCGCTCTCGGGCGCCCCGGCCTCGTCCCCCGCGGTCTCCGCCCAAGCCGCGTCGACGCACACCACGCGCACGCCGGCGGGCGCGGGGATCGCCCCGCGCAGCGCCTCCTGCGTCAGGAGCACGCCCACCCCCGAGTCCTCGAGCAGGTAGCGGAGCCGCTCGGCGGGGTGGGCGGGGTCCATCGGCACGTAGGCGCCGCCGGCCTTCATCACCCCCAGGATGGAGACCATGAGCTCCGGCCCCCGCTCCTGGCACAGCCCGACGCGCACCTCGGGCCCGACGCCGAGACCACGCAGGCGGTGGGCGAGCCGGTTCGCCCGGGCGTCCAGCTCGCGGTAGGTCAGCGCGAGGTCGCCGAAGAGCACGGCCGGCGCGTCGGGAGTCCTTGCCGCCTGCGCCTCGAAGAGCTGGTGAATGCAGCGATCGGCCGGGTACCGGGCCGTGGTGCGGTTCCACGCCACCACGCGCGCCCGCTCGGCCGATTCCATCAGCTCCAGCCGCGAGACGCGCCGGTCCGGGTCGGCGGCCACCTGCGCCAGGAGCCGCTCCAGGTGCTTCACCATCCGCCGCGCGGTGCAGCGGTCGAAGAGGTCGGCGCTGTAGTCCAGCCCCCCGGTGAGGCCGCCCTCATGCGCGTCGAGACCCAGGGTGAGGTCCATCTTCGTGGTCGCCCGCGCCACGTCCAGCTCGCGCACCCGCAGCCCGCCCTCGCCGGCGGTGGTCTCGGCGTTGTCGAGCTGGAACACCACCTGGAACAGGGTCGCGTGGCTCAGCGAGCGCTCGGGGCGCAGCTCCGAGACAACGCGCTCGAACGGCACCTCCTGGTGCTCGTAGGCGCCCAGGACCACCTCGCGCACCCGCCCCACCAGGGCGCGGAAGGTGGGGTCGCCGGAGAGGTCGGTGCGCAGCACCAGCTCGTTGACGAAGAGCCCGACCAGCTCCTCCACCTCCTTGCGCGTCCGCCCCGCCACCGGGGTGCCCACCACCACGTCCTCGCTCCCGCCGTAGCGCGAGAGGAGGAGCTTGAAGGCGGCCAGCACCACCATGTACAGCGTGGCGCCCTCGCCGCGCGCCAGCTCGCGGAGCCGCTCCAGCACGTCGGCGGCAACGCTCACCGGCACCGAGCCCGCCCGGAAGGAGGGCACCGGCGGGCGCGGGTGGTCGGTGGGCAGCTCCAGCAGCTCCGGCGCCCCGGCCAGGCGCTCCTTCCACCAAGCCAGGTGCCCCGCCTCGGCCTCCACCCGCGCCTGCGAGCGCTGCCACACGGCGTAGTCCGCGTACTGCACCTCGGGCTCGGGGAGCGGCGACTCGCGCCCCTCGCGGTAGGCGTCGTACAGCGTCCACAGCTCGCGGTAGAGCACGCGCGAGCTCCACCCGTCGCTGACCATGTGGTGCATGCACACCACCAGCACGTGCTCGGCCCCGCTCAGCCGCAGGAGGCGAGCGCGGAAGAGCGGGCCCACCGTGAGGTCGAAGAGGTGCTCGGCCTCCTCCCCGAAGCGGCGCCCCACCGCGACCTCGCGCGCCGTCTCGTCGAGCGCCGAGAGGTCCTCCACCGGGAGCGAGAAGCCGGTGAAGGGGGCCACCACCTGCACGGGAACGCCGTCGAAGTCGCGGAAGGTGGTGCGCAGCGCCTCGTGCCGGCGGACGATCTCGCCGATCGCGCGCTCCAGCGCCGCCTCGTCCACGCCGCCGCGCAGCCGCAGCCCCATGTCGATGTTGTAGGCCGTCCCCCCCTGCCCCAGCCGGTCCAGGAACCAGAACCGCTCCTGGTCCGAGGTGAGCGGGATCACGGCCGCGGGGTCGCGCGGGACGATGGCGGCCGGGCGGTGCAGCCCCCAGAGCCTCGCCTCGAGGAGCGCCCGCTTGGCGGCGGAAAGCTCGGGGCGGGGGCCGGCCGTCTGCTGCTCTGGCGTCACGCTCATCCTCCGGCGATCGGGTTGAGCCCGGCCAGCTGCTCGGCCCGGGCCTCGGGCATGGTCGCAATGTCCTCGTAGAGCATCCGCTCGATCTCGTCCGCCATGGCTTCCACCGTGGGGAAGGCGAGCACGGCGCGGAACGAGAGCTCCACGCCGAAGGCGGCGTGGACGTGCGCCGCCAGCCGCATCACCAGCACGGAATCGCCGCCCAGGTCGAAGAAGTCGTCGGCCGCGCCCACGCGCGCCACCGCGGGCGCCGTGGCCGCGGCCGGCCTGTGGCTGTGGAAGACCTCCACCCAGAGCCCCGCCAGCACCTCCTCGGTCGGCGTGCGCGGCGCCACGTGCGGCCGCTCCGGCGCCCGGCCGTCGGGCGCGGGAAGGGCCCGCCGGTCGAGCTTCCCGTTCGGCGAGACGGGTAGCGCCGGGAGCGCCACGAACGCCGCCGGAACCATGTACTCGGGGAGGCTCCGGCGGAGGTGCGCGCGCAGCGCCCGCGCGTCGGCCGCGCCGACCACCCAGGCCACCAGCCGTTTCTCGCCGGGCGCGTCCTCGCGCGCCGCCACCACGCACCGCTCCACGCCGGGGTGGCGGAGGAGCGCGGCCTCGACCTCGCCCGGCTCCACGCGGTTGCCGCGGATCTTCACCTGCGCGTCCAAGCGCCCCAGGAACTCCAGGTTCCCGTCGGCCAGCCAGCGCGCGCGGTCGCCGGTGCGGTACATCCGCGCTCCCGGCGCCACGGCGTGCGGGTCGGGGAGGAAGCGCCCGGCGGTGAAGCCGGCGCGCCCGGCGTAGCCGCGCGCCACCCCCAGGCCGCCCAGGTACAGCTCGCCGGGGATCCCCACGGGAAGCGGCCGCATCCCCTCGTCCAGGACGTAGGCGCGCTGGTTGGCCATCGGCGTCCCGTAGGGGATGCTCTTCCACGCGGGGGCGGCCCTGGGCACGGGGAAGACGAAGGAGTAGATGGAGACCTCGGTGACGCCGCCCATCGAGACCACCCGGAGGCCGGGGAGGCGCGCGCGCAGCCGGCCGGGGAGGGTGACGGGGATCCAGTCGCCGCCCACGAAGGCCAGCCGCAGCGAAGGCGGGGCGTCTTCGGGGTTGCGGTCCAGGTGGTCGGCCAGCATCGCCAGGAGCGCCGTCGCCGAGTTCCACACGGTGACGCCGTGGCGCCGCATCAGCGCGGCCCAGCGCGCGGGCTCGCGCTCCTCGGCGGGCGCCGGGATCACCACGGCGCCCCCGGCGGCCAGCGTCCCCAGCGCCTCGAAGACGCTGATGTCGAAGCTGGGCGAGGAGACCAGGAGCGCGCGGTCCGCGGGGCCCACGCCGAAGCGGCGGTTCCAGTCCAGGAGGTTGCCCACCACGCCGCGGTGGGCGACGGCGATCCCCTTGGGCGCGCCGGTGGAGCCGGAGGTGTAGATCACGTACGCCAGGTTGCGCGGGTCCACCCCGCTCTCCGGGCGCCCGCCGCCCTCGGCCGCGATCCGCGC
>DASQLJ010000208.1:0-13406 GCA_035630095.1 Longimicrobium sp. | reverse complement strand
TGGTGAGCAGGTCGGCGGACCAGACCACGAAGTCGGCCAGCATCCCGGGGCGCAGCGTCCCCTTCACCCGCTCCTGCCACTCGCCGTACGCGGGCGCGGCGGTGTAGAGGCGGATCGCCTCGGCGCGCGTGAGCTTCTGGGCGGGGAGCCAGCCGCCGGGGGGGACGCCGGGCTCCTCTCGGCTCTGCCGCGTGACGGCGGAGTAGATCCCCTCCACCGGCCGGATCGGCTCGACGGGAAAGTCGGTGCCGAAGATCACCGTGGCCCCCGCGTTCAGCAGCGAGCGCCACGCGTACGCCCCCTGCCGCGCGCGCTCGGCGCCGATGCGCTGCTCGGCCCAGCGCATGTCGCTGGTGGCGTGCGTGGGCTGCATGCTCGCGATCACCCCCAGCCGGCGGAAGCGGGCGATGTCGTCGGGCGCCAGCACCTGCGCGTGCTCGATGCGGTGGCGGCGCGGCTGCGCCGGGTTCACGCGGGCGGCGCGCTCGAAGGCGTCGAGCGCCTGGCGGTTCGCCGCGTCGCCGATGGCGTGCAGCATCACCTGCAGCCCCGCGGCGTCGGCGGCGGCGACCAGCGAGTCGAGCGCGGCCTTGGTGTACTGCGCCAGCCCGTGCGTGTGCGTGTCGTCGCTGAACGGCTGCAGCATGTAGGCGGTGCGCGAGCCCAGCGTGCCGTCGGTGTACCCCTTCACCATCCCCGTGCGCAGCCACTCGTCGCCGTAGCCGGCGCGCACGCCCAAGCGGCGGAAGCTCTCGATGATCCCGTGGTCCAGCGGGAACCACGCGTAGACGCGCACGGTGAGCGAGTCGGCCCGGTGCAGCGCCTGGTATACGCGGAATGCGTCGGGGAGCGCCGGGCTGTCGTCGCGCGCGCTGCCGGCGGTCACGGGGCTTACGTCGCTCTGCACGCTGGTGACGCCGGTGCGCGCCGCCAGCGCCATCGCGGCCACGATCTGCCGGCGGATCTGCGCGGGCGACGGCGGAGGGACGGTGGAGGTGACCAGGTTGCGCGCCGGGTCCTCCTTGAGGATGCCGGTGGCCTCGCCCGCCGCGTCGCGCACGATCTCGCCGCCGGCGGGGTTCTGCGTGTTGCGATCCACCCCCGCCAGCCGCAGCGCCGCGCTGTTCACCCAGCTGGTGTGCCCGTCCACGCGGGTGAGCGCGACCGGGTGGTTGGGCGCGGCGCGGTCGAGCACCTCCTTGGTGGGCCAGCCGCCGGGGCCCAGCTCGCTCGCGGGGAGGCGCGTCTGGTCCCACCCGCGGCCCAGGATCCACTCGCCGGGCGCGGCGGTGGCGACGGCGGCGCGCACGCGGCGCTCCACCTCGGCCAGGCTGGTGATCCCCTGCAGGTCCACGTTCAGCAGCGAGCCGCCGCCCGACGCGAGGTGGACGTGCGCGTCGTTGAAGCCCGGTGTCACCAGCGTCCCGCGCAGGTCCACCACCCGCGTCCGCGCCCCGGCGCGCGCGCGGACCTGCGCGTTCGTCCCCACCGCCAGCACCCTGCCGCCGCGCACCGCCAGCGCCTGCGCCACCGTGTTCGCGCTGTCGGCGACGAAGACCTTTCCGTTGACGAGGATCATGTCCGCCGCGTCGCCCTGCGCGGGCATTTGCGCGTGGGCCCGCGACGCGCCCGTCAGCAGCGCGGCGGCGACGACGGCGATTCGGTTCAACCGCATGGAGAGCGTTCGGTGCGTGTGTTCGTCGGTGGATCGGGATTGCCGGCGAATATACGTCCCGCGGCGCGCGGGGGAAAACCGCGGGCGACGGGTCCGATCGGGATCGGCGGACGCCGAGCCGGCAGGGCGATTGAAATCGCTGCATCGCTGCAACAACCACACGAAGTCCGCCTTCGCGGACTACCGGCGCCTGCGCGTCTGCGATTTCGTGGCACGCGAAAGGCTTTCACACCGCCATCGACGTAGCCGCGAGCGAAGCGAGCCGAGGTCCCTCCCCCAGGGTGTTTTGGGGGAGGGACAGGCGCGCAGCGCCAGGGAGAGGGCCCGCGGCGCCCGCCTCCGCCACGTATCCCATCGTCTCGCCCCGGCCTTCCCGACCCACCCTTGCCGCACACGTCCGCGGCGGCGTAATTGCACGCATCGGCCGCGTCAGGCGGCTCGCGGGAGACGGCAACCGGAGGGGGGCACATGCGGCTGGGCATGGTGGGGCTGGGGAAGATGGGCGGCAACATGGTGGAGCGCCTGCTGGGCGGCGGCCACGAGGTGGTGGTGTTCGACCTGGACGCCGACCTGACCAGGAAGGTGGGCTCGGCGCGGGGCGCCACCGCCGTGTTCTCGCTGGAGGAGATGGTGCAGGCGCTGCAGGGCCCCCGCGTGGTGTGGGTGATGGTCCCCGCCGGCGCTCCCACCGAGTCCACCCTCGCCAAGCTCGCCGGGCAGATGGCGCCGGGCGACGTGCTGATCGACGGCGGCAACTCCAACTTCCACGACAGCAAGCGGCGCGCGGCCGAGCTGGAGGCGCGCGGCATCCACTTCATCGACGCGGGGACCAGCGGCGGCGTGTGGGGGCTGAAGGTGGGATACTGCCTGATGGTGGGCGGCCCCGCCGAGGCCGTGGCCATCTGCGAGCCGGCCTTCCGCACCCTCGCCCCCGAGAACGGCTTCCTGCACGTGGGCCCCAGCGGCGCCGGGCACTACACCAAGATGGTGCACAACGGCATCGAGTACGGGCTGCTGCAGGCCTACGCCGAGGGGTTCGAGATCCTGCACACCAGCGAGTTCGACCTGGACCTGCACGCCATCGCCGGGCTGTGGAACCACGGCAGCGTGGTGCGCAGCTGGCTGCTGGAGCTGCTGGAGCTGGCCTACGCGGCCGAGGGGCAGGACCTGCCCGGGATCAAGGGGTGGGTGGGCGACAGCGGCGAGGGGCGGTGGACGGTGCAGGCCGCCATCGACCAGGACGTTCCCGCCACCGTGATCACCGAATCCCTTTTCGCCCGCTTCCGCTCGCGGCAGGAGCAGAGCTACGCGGCGCAGGTGATCGCCGCGCTGCGCAACCAGTTCGGCGGGCACGCGGTGAAGGCCGCCGGCGAGGGGCACCCCGCCGCATGAGCGACGCCGCCCCCGCCGGCGCGGCGCCGTCCGGCGCGCCGAGCATGGCCTCGGGCGCGCCGGCCAACACGGCGCTGCGCAAGACGATGAAGTCGGGGCGCACGCCGCAGCCGCAGGTGCTGGTCATCTTCGGCGCCACGGGCGACCTCACGCGGCGCAAGCTCCTCCCCGCCGTCTACCGGCTCTTCTGCGAGGGGATGCTCCCCGAGGGCTTCGCGGTGATCGGCTTCGCGCGCGAGACGATGGACGAGGACGCCTTCCGCGAGCGGATGCGTGCCGCGCTCGCGGAGTTCGCGACGGCGCCCAGCGGCGAGGAGTGGGCGCGCTTCGCGCCGCGGCTGGGCTACGTGGGCTCGGTGTTCGAGGACCCCGCGGGGTTCGGCCGGCTGCGCGAGCGGCTGGAGGCGGCCGACCGCGAGCTGGGCACGGGGGGGAGCCGCCTCTACTACCTGGCCGTGCCGCCGGGGGTGATGGAGCTGGTGGCCGAGCAGCTCGGCCGCGCGGGGCTGGTGTGCCATCCGAAGTCCGAGTGCTTCACCCGCATCATCGCGGAGAAGCCGTTCGGGCACGACCTGGAGAGCGCGCGCAAGCTGAACGACGACCTGCACCGCGTGTTCGACGAGAAGCAGGTGTTCCGCATCGACCACTACCTGGGGAAGGAGACCACGCAGAACATCCTGGTCTTCCGCTTCGGCAACCTGGTGTGGGAGCCGGTGTGGAACCGCAACCACGTGGACCACGTGGAGATCACCGTGGGCGAGGCGGTGGGGGTGGAGCAGCGCGCGGGCTACTACGAGAAGGCCGGCGCGCTGCGCGACATGGTGCAGAGCCACCTCCTGCAGGTGCTGGCGCTGATCGCCATGGAGCCGCCCTCCAGCTACGACGCCGACTCGATCCGCAACGAGAAGGTGAAGGTGCTGCGCGCCGTGCGCCCGATCCGCGGCGAGGACGTGGCGCACGACGCGGTGCGCGGCCAGTACGCCGCCTCGGACGACGGGAAGCTCCCCGGTTACCGCGCGGAGCCTAACGTCGACCCCGCGTCGCGCACCGAGACCTTCGCGGCGCTGCGGCTGTGGATCGACAACTGGCGCTGGGCCGACGTGCCGTTCTACGTGCGCACGGGGAAGCGGCTGGGCGCCCGGCACAGCGAGGTGGTGGTGCGCTTCCGCCCCGCGCCGCACCCGATTTTGGACATGGTGGAGGGCGACAAGCCCGCCTCCAACGCGCTGATCCTGCAGATCCAGCCCAGGGAGGGGATCGCGCTCCTTTTCGAGGCCAAGGTGCCCGGGATGCGCGGCGAGCTGCGCCAGGTGAGCATGGACTTCGACTACAGCCGCGCCTTCCAGAAGGAGTCGCCCGAGGCCTACCAGCGCCTCCTGCTGGACGCGATGCTGGGCGACGCCACGCTCTTCGCGCGCGAGGACGAGGTGGTGGCCGCGTGGACGCTGATCACCCCGATCCTGGAGGAGTGGGCGCGCGCCGGCGAGCCCGAGCCCTACCCCGCCGGGAGCTGGGGCCCCGCCTGCTCCGACGCCCTGATCCGCGAGGACGGGCGCGCCTGGCGCGAGATCGAAGCTGGATGACGTCCGCGCCGAGCGGAGGCTCAGGCGGGCCGAATCCGCCGCGCCGGTAGTCGACCATCCGCGCCGGCGTGGTCGCGGGCTCCTTGCAGTATCCGTTGATCCACCGGGTCCCCGTCACACCCCCATCCCGGAGCGAGTGGATGCGAACGCGGCGCCACGCAGTTGCCCTCCTCGCGCTCGCGGCGTGGACGTTCGCCGGCGGCTGCCGCACGGAGCGCCGGGCTCCCGCGCCGGCGCGGGGCGTAAAGGGCGATTCCGGTGTTCTCGTCGTGGTGGTCACGGCCGACACGATGCGTCTGGACTATGACACGACGATGGTCGCAACGGTCACGACGGTGACGGACACGACGGGCGGGGCGGCGCCGGACACCACCGCCGACCGGCGCGAGCCGGGCGACCGCTGCCGCTATGCGGACGCACGCCGGCAGGCGCGACCCGGCGACGCGAACTACGGCGCCCGGTACGACACCACCGCGATGTCGCGCGGCGTCACGCTGCGCTGCGCGCTTCGCGAAGGCGGTCCCGAAGTTCGGCTCGTGGTGCTGGGATCGCACGGCATCCCCATGGCCATCGACGTGTACCTGCCCGCGACGGCCGCGCGGGCCACGCAGCGCCTGTTCACGCAGGACAACGACGAGGGCGCGACCGAGGGAAGCGGCCTGGCGTACGGCGAGGACCTGAACCGCGACGGATGGACGGACATCAAGCTGAAGACCTGGTCCGGCTCGGGCGGCATCTTCTACGACGTGTTCATGTACGAGCCGCGGCGGGGGCGCTTCGTGGTGGACTCGGTGCTGAAGGGCGGCGGCGGCGTGGTGCCGCTGGAGGGCGACGAGCCGTGCGTGATCACCAGCCACCGCAGCGGGGTGGGGAACTGGACGAGCCACTATTACTGCTGGCGCGGCGCCGGCTGGGAGCTGGTACGGCAGCGGCGGCAGGAGAGCCTGCGCGACGAATCGGGCCCGCGGTACGTGCTCACGGTGCGCGTGCCGCGCGGCGGCCGGCTGGTGACGGTGTCGGCCGACACCAGCGACGTGGACGACGCCACGAGGGCGAGACCGTGAGGGACGTTGGAGCGGTCGCGAGGGCGGTGACCCGGGACGACGCGCGCCTGGACGTGCACCCCGACGCCGCGGCGGCCGCGCGCGCCGGCGCCGAGTCGTTCGTGGCGCGGGCGCGGGCGGCGGTGGAGACGGGCGGGCGCTTCACCGTCGCCCTCTCCGGCGGCACCGCGCCGAAGCGGATGTACGCGCTGCTGGGGACGGACGAATTCGCGCAGCACGTCCTGTGGGAGGGCGTGCACCTGTTCTGGGGCGACGAGCGCTGCGTGGCGCCGTGCCACCCGCGCAGCAACTTCGGGATGGCGTGGGGGGCGTTCGTCCGCCGCGTCCCCATCCCCGCCGCGAACGTGCACCGCATCCCCGGCGAGCTGCCGGCGCGCGAGGGCGCCGCGCGCTACGCCGCCGAGCTGGAGCGCGTCTTAGGCCCCGGCGTCCCGCGCTTCGACCTGGTGCACCTGGGCGTGGGCCCCGACGCGCACACCTGCTCGCTCTTCCCCTTCGACCCGCTGCTGCGCGAGCGCGGGCGGACGGTGGCGGCGGCGCTGCACCGGCCATTGGGCGAGCCGCGCGTGACCTTCACCTTCCCCGTGGTGAACGCCGCGGCGCGGGTGGAGTTCTTCGTGGTCGGCCGCGACAAGGCGGCGGTCGCGTGGCAGGTGCTGCGCGGCCCGCTCGACCCCTTCCGCCTCCCCGCCCAGAACGTCCGTCCGCTGAGCGGCGAGCAGGTGTGGATCATGGACGAGCCCGCGGCCGCGCGACTGTAGCCGTCCGTTCCGCAGATACTTGAATCGACCCGTAATCGACGCGGTCTCGCGGCGAGAGTCGAACGAAAACGGCGCGGGTGGAGACGATCTCAACCCGCGTCGTGTTGCTCAGATCCTGCCGCGGCTACTCCAACCTCCGTTCCGCGCACCGAAGCGTCGGCACCACCGAAGCCCGTAGTCCGCGCGAAGGCGGACTTCGTGTAGTCGTTGGCGCGGTTTCAACCGCCCGCTATCTCAGCCGACCGGATCCAACCCGCCCCGCTCCGCCGAGCATCCCCGTGCTGCCGGCCGCGCTCATCAGGCCGTCGGAGCCGCCGGAGGGCGCGCCCGCCGAGGCGCCGGTGCCGGAGCGGAGCCACGCCTCGCGCAGGCGCAGCTGCGCTTCGGTGGGGTTGGGGTTCAGCACCAGGCTGGGCCGCTCGCCCTCCACCAGGTCGATCCCCAGCAGCGCGTAGTACTCGCGCACCGGCGGCCGCTCGGCGTTCTTCACGTAGCGCTCGAAGAAGTCGAGGATCTCGGGCGAGGTGCGCGCGGCGATGATCCCGAAGAGCGAGTCCTCGGGGAAGGGGCGGCTCTTGCCGTAGTCGCGCGCCAGCCCGCGCATCAGGTGGCGCAGCCCCGTGCGCCCATCGGAAAGCTGCAGCAGGCGGATGTCCAGCAGCGCCGCGATCACCGCGCCGCGCATGTACACGTTGCCGAACTGCTTGGCGCCCTCGGTGGTGAACGACGTTTCCGCGATCTTCGCCAGCGAGTAGGTGGAATCGAAGTAGGTGCGGTCCACCCACAGCTTCCCCGCCATCTCGCCCAGGTAGCGGTCCAGCGGCATCAGCCCGCCCTCCTGCTGCATCTTGTCCGAGGCCCACTCGGTCACCGACTCGTACAGCCACAGGTGCTGCGACGGCGTGGGCGTCTCGAAGTTGAAGTGCTCCACGATCTCGGAGTGGATGTTCAGCGGCGTGACGATGTGGAAGAACTCGTGCGCGGCGGTGCTGGTGATCCCCGCGGCGTAGCGCGGCGTGAGCACGGTGTCGGGGAGCACGTAGGCCGAGCTGTAGCTGTGCTCCCACGCCCCCGTGGCGCCCGGCGACCTCGGCGTGAAGCGGAAGAGGAAGACGTAGCGGTCCACCGGGAGCTGGCCGATGAACTGCCCGGCCGCGTTCAGCATCCCCCGCATGTGCTCCATGAGCTGCGGCGCCGTGATCTGCCCCGACGGGGAGTACACGGCGACGCGCACCGGCACCCCGGTCACCTCCACGCTCGCCATCGACAGCCCGGTCCCCAGCAGGAAGGGCGAATCGACCATGTGGTCGTAGCTGTCGGCCTCGTAGCCGTCGCGCCCCTCGCTGAGCGGCGTCACCACCGTCCATCCGCTCGGGTGCACCAGCCGCATGGTCACGCGCGAGCGCTGCATGCCGCGGGGGAAGCCCAGCAGCGCGTGCGGGTTCAGCAGCGCGTGGTCGGTGTCGATGTCGCTGCCGGCCATCGGGTAGACGGGGAACTCGCTCACCGGCGTGTTCCAGGTGTCCTTGATCCGGTAGCTCACCTGCCGCACCCGGCGCGGGTCGCCGATGTGCCAGGTGTTGGTGCCGAGCTGCCGCGTGGCGATCTCGCGGCCGCGCGCGTCGGTCGCGCGCAGCTCGCTCACGAACCGGCCGATGTTCATCGTCTGGTACGTTCCCGGCGCGGTGGCGGCGAACTGGAAGACGGTGTCGCGCGCGGGGAGCGAGTCCACCCGCAGCGTGACGCGCGCGGTGTGGCTGGCGCCGTCACGCACGTCCACCGTGTAGTGGAGCTGGGCCGCGGCGTCCGCGGAGAAGAGGAAGACGAGCGCGAACGGGGTCGCGAGCAGCTTGCGCATGGCGGTCATGTCGATGGATCGGAGGGTCGGGGCCGCGGGCGCGCCGGGGGGACGCGCCCGCGCGAGGGTCGGCGGCTCAGCGGGTGGCGGCGCGCGGCGGCGGGCTCTGCCACAGCACGTGGGTGATCATCCAGCGGCCGTTCTCGCGGCCCAGCAGCAGGTAGTCGGTGCCCCACCAGGCGGTGAGCTTGGCGCTGGCGGTCTGGTCCTGCACGTCGAAGATCACGATCTCGCGCGGGGCGTTCGCGGGCGGGCGGTTGCGGCCGGCGAGGACGCCGGCGGCGAAGCGCATGAACGCCGGGTACGGCATGGCGCTGGGCCGGTACGCCGAGTCGGGGCTCGCGCGCCAGTAGCCGTTCTTGCGCACCTCGGGCGACACGCTGCGCACCAGCCGGGTGCTGTCGCCCTCGTAGAAGCCGTCCACGTAGTCGGCCACGGCCAGGCGCACCTGCTCGCGGTCGTCGGGCTGCTGCGCGGCCGCCCGCGCGGGGAGCGCCGCCAGGATCACGGCCGCCGTCAATGCCAGCACTCGCATCGATTCTCTCTGGTTCGATTGGGATAAGGATCTAGATCGGCCGAAGCACGGCCGAGGCTCACGTTCGGTCAGGACGGGCGGGCGGATCTCGATCCGTTTTGCTAGATTTTTAGCATCTCCTCGCCCTCCGAGCAAGGGTCGTGGGCGCCGCACACGGCCGGGCCGGGAAAACGTCTGTATCCGTCCGGAGGATACTACCATCGGACCGAGACGTCCAATACATTGTTCGTCGCCCTTCGATACGTGCCACGTCTGGATCGATCCCCGCCGATGTCGCTCGAGCTGCGCCACCTTCGCTACTTCACCGCCGTCGCCGAGGAGCTGCACTTCGGCCGGGCGGCGGCGCGGCTGCACATCGCGCAGCCGCCGCTGAGCCAGCAGATCCGCCAGCTCGAGGCGCTGGTGGGCACCGAGCTGCTGCGCCGCACCAGCCGCCGCGTGGAGCTCACCCCCGCCGGCGCCGCGTTCCTGGAGGGTGCGCGCCGCACGCTGAACGCCGCCGCGGGCACGCTGGAGGTGGCGCGCCGGGTGGGCCGCGGCGAGCTGGCCTCGGTGCGCGTGGGGTTCACCGACTCCGCGGCGCTCAGCATCTTCCCCGCCGCGGTGCGCAACCACCGGCGCGCCTTCCCGCAGGTGCACCTGGACCTGGTGGAGGGCGCGACGCGCGGGCACGTGCAGGCGGTGGAGGACAACCTGCTGGACCTGGCGGTGGTGCGGGGCCCCGTCGCCGCGTCGCCCGGCGTGGTGGCCGAGACGGTGTTCCGCGAGCCGCTGGTGGTGGCGATGCACGCGTCTCACCCGCTCGCCGCGGCGCAGGGCGTGGCGCTCGCCGCCCTGCGCGACGAGCCGATGGTGCTGTTCCCCCGGCCGCTGGCGCCCGAGTTCCACGACTGGATCACGCGGCTGTGCATGGAGAAGGGGTTCGTGCCGCGCGTGGCGTACAACGGCGCGGAGTACCAGACGATCCTGGCGCTGGTGGCCGCCGACGTGGGCGTGAGCCTGGTCCCCGCGTCGGTGCGCGGCATCGGCCCGGCGGAGGTGTGCTTCCGCCCCCTGCTCGACTGCGCCGACACCGCCGAGATCGCGGTGGTCTACCGCCCCGACCGCCGCTTCCCCGCCATGGACACCTTCATGGAGACGCTCCGCGGCATCCACCTCCCCGCGGCCGGGGAGCGGGACGCGGGAGGAGCCGCCGGTTCCGGGGAGCGCGACACGGCGTAGTCTCCAGCCGAAGAGCGGGCGAGACGGTCTCCATCTCGTGCGTGTGTGGATTTGATACTTCGAATCGCCGGATGGTTGATCGGCTCGCCGAAATCCGTCGCGGTCGGTGTGGGCGAATCGATACGACGCCGGGTCGCCGGTTGACGTAAGTCCCGACGATTGATTAGACTAGGGGCGCAACTACAGGGCGGGGACGACTCCGTCTTTTCATCCACGCGTGGGGACGGCCCCACACCAGGCTCGGAGGTGAGCTATGGCGTGGGGCATTTTGGTGCTCGCCGGCCTGATGGAGGTCGGGTGGGCAGTCGGCCTGAAGTACACCGAGGGATTCACCCGTCTCTGGCCGACGGTCGGAACGGGGATCGCGCTGGTCGGCAGCATGCTGCTCCTGGGCGTCGCGCTGCGGACCCTGCCGCTGGGCACCGCGTACGCGACGTGGACCGGCATCGGCACGGTGGGGACGGCGATCCTGGGGATCATCCTCTTCGACGAGCCGGCGAGCGCGATCCGCCTGGTGTGCATCACGCTGATCGTCGCCGGGATCGTGGGGCTGAAGATCGCCTCCCGGGCGTAGATCGGACCGGTGATCGACGGTTCACAAAACAGGGGCGCGGCTCGACGGCCGCGTCCCTGTCTTCGTCCAGCGCAGCGGTCCCGCCGCTGAATCCACGCCGCCCGTCACTTGCGGCAACTCGCTGTCGTATAGAGATTTCGGCGGATTTCACGTCGTCTCTCCCCGCAGTCCCCCTCCCATGCCGCAAACCGCCGACACGCAGATCGCGATCGACAACCTGCACGTGGCCGATCCCGAGCCGCCGCAGCGAGAGACCCCGCAGCCCGAGCCGGCGCAAACCGTGCCCAGCACCCTGGGGCAGACGCCGCACGAGCCCACCGTGCGCCCGTGGGAGCTGGAGCTGCTGATCTCGGGCGCCCTGGTGTTCTCGCTGATGCAGCTCCCGGGGCAGGTGGACGCGTGGTTCAACGCGACCGCCCCACAGCTCGCCGGCGGGGGGTACCTGGCGGCGTTCATGGGCTGGTTCTACGTGAAGATGGCGCTCTACGCGCTGGTGGGCGGCTTCGTGCTGCACCTGTCGGTGCGCGGGTACTGGGTGGGGGTGATCGGGATCGAGGCGGTGTTCCCGCACGGCATCCGGTGGGACCGCACGCGCTCGGGGCCGATCTTCCGGCAGGTCCAGTGCGAGCGCACGCCCTCGCTGCAGTCGCTGATCGACGGGGCCGACCGCTTCGCGAGCATGGTGTTCGGCGCCACGTTCGCCGGCGCGATGTTTTTCGGGTTTTCGCTGGTGATGGCCGCGCTGATGATCGGGCTCTCCTTCCTCGTGGGGCTGGTGGTGCCCGGCGCGGCCGGCGGAAGCCTCGCGCTGAACCTGATCTGCCTGCTGATCGCGCTGCCGGGGGTGGTCGCCAGCGTGGTGGACCGCCGCATGGGCGACCGGCTGGATCCCGGCGGCCGCCCGGCGCGCATCATCCGGCGGGTCGCGCTCGCGTACGGCCGGGTGTCGGGGATGGCGCTCTTCATGCCGCTGGTCCTCACCCTCGTCACCAACCTGTACGAGCGGCGCCGCGGGGTGGTCATGATTGTGCTGATCCCCGCCGCGTTCATGACCTTCTTCTTCGTCAAGGACGTGATGCTGGGCCGCGGGATGATCCAGGCCGACGGTTACGCGTTCCTCCCCGACAAGGCGGGCGTGCTGGCGGTGGAGCCCGCGTTCTACGCCGACCAGCGCGCCGGCGAGCCCGGCGACGTGAGCCTGCCGCAGATCCAGTCGTCAATGGTGCGCGACCCGTACGTGCGCCTGTTCATCCCCTACCGCCCGCGGCGGCACAACGACCTGATCGCGCGCGACTGCCCCGGGGTCAACGCCCGCGAGGCGCAGGCCGGCACCCGCAGCGAGGCGGTGCTGCACTGCCTCTCGTCGCTGCAGCCGGTGGCGCTGAACGGCCGGGCGCTGGCGCCGTCGTTCCGCTTCTACACGCTTCCGCAGACGGGCATCCGCGGCATCGTGGCCTACATCCCCGTCACCGGCCTGCCGAAGGGCGAGAACGTGCTGACCGTGGCCAAGCTCCCGCTGATCTCCGACCGCCAGGCCGAGGCAGCCGAGCCGGCCAAGCCCGAGCCGCCGCACACCATCCCGTTCGGGCTCTGACGCGCGCGATGCGGCTGCCCCGCGCGGCGCTGCTCCTCGTCCTCGCCGGCGTGAGCGCCTGCGGCGACGACGCCGCGCGCGCCGCCCCGGCCGCGCCCCCGGAAGCGTTCGCCCGGGCGGTGGCGTGCGTGGCGGGGCCCCGGTACTTCCCCGCGCCGCTGGAGCACGGCGGGCGGTACCGCACGGTGCTCACCCTGCTGCGCGAGAAGCGGCTCTGCCCGCTCGAGGCCGGGGTGGACGAGGTCTACCGCTTCACCCTGGTCCCCAGCGTCACCCCCGCCATCGCGATGCGGCTGTCGCGGCGCGGCGAGGTGTGGACGATGATCTCGCGGCGCGCCGCCGAGCAGCCGAAGTCGAGGCCCCGGCCCGAGCCGCAGGAGCTGTGGTCCACCCACCAGCGCGTGCTCACCGCCGGCGAGGCGGAGAGCCTGCGCGGCGCCCTCGCCGCGGCGCGCTTCTGGTCGCTCCCCGCGAAGGGCGCGGCGGCGCCGGGGCAGGACGGGACCTCGTGGGTGATGGAAGGGGTGCGCGACGGCTTCTACCACGCCACCGAGCGGTGGGAGCCCGCGCGCGGCGAGCCGGCCTACCACGCGCTGGGCCTGTTCCTCCTGCGGCTCTCCGGCTTCAGCTCGCCCGAGCTGGCCGCGAGGTGAAGAAAGCCTGCTCCGCATCGCCCGCCGGGTGAGCTGGCGCAGGCTTTCTCGTCGTCCCTGCCGGTGTCGTTCGGGAATATTCCGTCGAGATAGCTCACGCAGAGCAGCAGAGGAGCGGAGGAACCGCCGAAGTTATCCGCTTCTCTGCTGCTCTGCGTGATACCAATTCTCACGATTAACTGTGCAGACCAGGCGGTGTCATCCTGAGGCCGACCACGCCTCGCCGCGGCCACGCTAGAGCTTGCAGGCCGAAGGATCTATAACACGTCGATGCGACACCCTGGCGGTAGCGCTCCGTCGATTTTAGATCCTTCGGGCTGCGGCCATTGGCGTGGCCGCGGCGCCGAGTGGTCGCCCTCAGCTCGACTTTGGCCTTTTCGAAGGCAAAAGTGCATATTGTGAACGGTGCCCCCACACCCCAACCCTTGGGGTGTACTGTCGAATGTGCGCCAGCCGATCCGAGCTCGCCGACCTGTTCTCGGCGTTCCGGCCGCTC
>DASQLJ010000207.1:0-7669 GCA_035630095.1 Longimicrobium sp. | reverse complement strand
TCGCGCAGTTTGCGAGGCTTTTCGTAGTTGTTGCTGCGGCTTCAGCCGCCGGTCAGCGGGAGAGTAGGCCAGCGCTCGTTCCCCATTCTGACGAGATTCTGACTCTCTCCCACTCCGCATCCCGCGCGGGGCGACGTATCTTGCGATGCTGGCGCATGGTCGCGCCGAACGATCCACATCTCCCGAAGCACCCGATCCACATGGCGAATCCCGGGCGCGCGGGCGGGCCGCGCTCCGCGCCGATCATCGCGCTGCTGCTGTTCACCCTGGGCCTCACCGTGCTGATGGCGTACGAGGCGCAGACCGCCGCGCTGCAGCACCGCGCGGTGGCCGAGGGCGCGCTGCGCGACTACGCCCGCTTCTCCGCGTTCCTCTACCGCGGCGCCGCGCGGCAGTCGCTGTTCTACAGCATCGGCGGCCTCCTCTACCCGTTCGAATCCGTCCGCCCCGCCGCCGGAACGCCGCTCCCCTCCGTCGGCGAGGTCCTCGCGCGCAGGGGCCCCGAGCCGTGCGCGGTGTGCCCGCGGCTCGACTCGGTGCGCGGCTACTACCGCGTGGACCTGCGCAGCGGCGAGGTGGAGACGTCCGGCACGCCGCTTCCCCCCGCCGTGAGCCGCTGGCTGGCCGACAGCGCTCGGGCGCTGGCGAAGGACGTCCCGCGCGTCCGCCCCAGCCTGGAGGTGAGCCTCCTGCTCACCCGCCTGGGCGGGACGGAGCGGGCGTTCGCGTACCTGGTGCGCCGCGACTCGGCGGCGGCGCCGGTGGCGGCGTACGGGGTGGAGGTGAACCCGAGGGTGCTGGCGAAGGCCGCGTTCACGCACGTCTACGCAAACCAGAGCGTCCTCCCCCCCTCGCTCACCGGTGGTCAGCCGACCGACTCGGTGATGTCGCTCACCGTCCGCGACCCCTCGGGCGTGGAGCTGTTCGCGTCGAAGCCGCGCTACAGGGGGATCACCGGCAGCGACACGCTGGCGGCGCACCTGGGCGGCTTCACCCTGCACGTGGCGCTGCGCGAGTCGCAGGCCACGCGGCTGCTGACCGGCGGGATGCCGCGGCCGCGGCTGCCGCTGATCCTGGCGCTGCTGGTGCTGGCGGTGGGGCTGACCGGCGTGGCGCTGGTGCAGCTCCGCCGCGAGCGCGAGCTGGCGCGCGTGCGCGCCGACTTCGTGAGCAGCGTGTCGCACGAGTTGCGCACCCCGCTCGCGCAGATCCGCATGTTCGCCGAGACGCTGCGGCTGGGCCGCGTGCGCTCGGAGGGCGAGCGGCAGCGATCGATCGAGATCATCGACCAGGAGGCGCGGCGGCTGTCGGGGCTGGTGGACAACGTGCTGCTGTTCAGCCGCGCCGAGCGCCGCGCGGTGCGGCTGGAGCGGAGCACGGCCGACCTCGGCGCGCTGGTGCGCGACGCGGTGGAGACCTTTGCCCCGCTCGCCGCCGCGCGGCAGACCACCATCCGCGAGGCGCTGGACGAGGGGATCACGGCGTCGGTGGACCGGGGCGCGTTCCGCCAGGTGCTGCTGAACCTGCTGGACAACGCGGTGAAGTACGGCCCGGCCGGGCAGGTGATCGAGGTGGGCCTCTCGGCCGAGGGTGGGATGGCGCGGGTGTGGGTGCAGGACCAGGGGCCGGGGATCCCGCCGCGCGAGCGGGGGCGCGTCTTCGCGCCGTTCGTGCGGCTGAAGCGCGACGCCGAGTCGGCGGTGGCGGGGAGCGGGATCGGGCTGTCGGTGGTGGCCCAGCTCGCGGCGCTGCACGGCGGGCGGGTGCGCGTGGAGGACGTTCCCGGCGGCGGCGCGCGCTTCGTGGTGGAGCTGCCGGCGGAGCAGGGAAGCGCGCCGGCAGCGGCGCCCGCCGCGCGCGGTGCGGCGTGATCGCGGGGTGGCGCGCCGGGCCGGCGCCGACGCCGACGCGCGGGGGATCGTCCTCTGATCGACTGCAACCGCTCACATCCGGATCGGACGCGGCAATGAGCCGGCGCATACTGGTGGTGGAGGACAACCCGGACCTGGCCTTCGGGCTGCGCAACAACCTGGAGATCGAGGGTTACGCGGTGGAGGTGGCGGCGGACGGGCTGACCGGGTTGGACCTGGCCCTCCGCACCGGCCCCGACCTGGTGGTGCTCGACCTGATGCTGCCGGGGCTGGACGGCTACCGCGTGCTGCAGGGGCTGCGGCAGGCCGGCAGCGCCGTCCCCGTGCTCGTCCTCACCGCCCGCGGCGACGAGGCTGACAAGGTGCGCGGCCTGAAGCTGGGCGCCGACGACTACGTCACCAAGCCCTTCGGCCTGCTGGAACTGCTGGCGCGCGTGGAGGCGCTGCTGCGGCGGACGGCGGTGGCTTCAGCGGACGGCGACGAGCCCGCGCCCGACACCGTGCGCTTCGGCGAGGTGGAGGTGCACCCGGAGAGCCGCACCGTGCTGCGCGCGGGTGCCGAGGTGCCGCTCACGCCCAAGGAGTTCGACCTGCTGCTGGCGCTGATCCGCCGCGGCGGCCGCATCGCCGGCCGCGTGGAGCTGATGCGCGAGGTGTGGGGCCACCGCGCCGCCATCATCAGCCGCACCGTCGACACCCACGTCGCCGAGCTCCGCCGCAAGCTGGAGCTCGACCCCGCGAACCCGCGGCACATTCTCACTGTGCGCAAGGCGGGGTACCGGTTTCAGGGGTGAATGCGGAATCGGGGCGGGAAGATGCGAGTAAACTCGCGGCTACAACGGCACGCAGTCCGCCTTCGCGGACTTCAACCGCGAGGCCAAGCAACGACCGCCGTGGGCATCATTCCCGCGGCGGTCTTGCGTCTATCCGATCCTCACGCGGCGAGCCGCCGCACCACCTCACGCGCTCCCTTCCGATACACGGTCAGGCACACCAACTCGTCCTCCGGATCGCGCACCTCCCACCAGCGGCTCTTCTTCTGCTTGATGATGCTGTAGGCCGGCTTCGCGGCAGCTGCGGGCGCGGGGTCCTTCGGCTGCTCGGGCATCGTGCCTCCGATCCTCTTGACCCGGGCCGTCCGGCAGGGCAGCTTTGGTGAGCGGGCGGCCTTCGGGTCGGTTCGCGTTCGAGGCTGGTCGATTCTTCTTGGCGGGAGAGCGGCCAGCCTTGTCTTTGTCCCTGCTTGTCAGTAATATAACTGACAAGATACAATGTGTCAACCCCGGATCTGACAAACGAGGCGCTTTGAACTTCAAAGAAGCGACTGATCTTCTAATCCAGAAGGTGACGGTCGCCGACATCGCGGAAGCCTGCGGCTCGCATGTCAACTCCGTCGAGCGCGCGCGGCTAAGCCAGGGTACGCGCCACTATCGCGAGCCTCCGCCGGGGTGGGCTGCGGCTGTTGCGCGTCTAGCGAGGGAACGTGCGGATGAATTAATCAACCTTGCCATGCGGCTTGAAAAATCTTGAAACGAAGTGTCGCGGCAGCCGTAACTTACAGGCAAGGGTTGTATGTGTCTCTAACTGAGGATGTGACAGTGGAGAAAGCTGTGAACTGGTTCTTTTCGCTCGTTCGTGTCGTCGGCGCCTCGGTTCCATTCGCGTCGTCATTGATCCAGTTGCACGCCGAAGTTGACTCGCGGGACACCCAGAAGCGACTACAGACGCTCGAGGATCCAATCTCCGGCCTACATCCAGATGTTCGCGAAGTTTCGCGAATCATCTACGATCGTATGCGGGAAGCGGATTCTAACCGTGTCGCACTCCCTGAAGAGATGTACGGCAGGTTTGGACGTGCCCTCGCCGTTCTTGAAGCAAACGGTCACATCAGAGGAACCCATGCATTGGGGCAGCGTTTTGTGGCTGGTTTATGGGTGACTGATTCCAGTTACATCGTCTATCTGTGCGGGTTGTTCGAAGATCCTCGAAAAATGGATCGGCTATTTCAGGTGATTGATGTCGCCAAACCGAAGCAGTGGCTAAAAGGGGTGGAGATAGCGCAAGAATTGGGGCTCCCAGTCGCTGTTGTGAAGGGGATTTTCGACCTTTACGCAGCAAAAGGGTTCGGCATTGTGTCGAATGAGATCGGAACTGCGAACTATTATGCACAGGTCTGATCTGCCACTCGGTATGTTAGCCCCGGGAGCAGCATCCTTCCTGCCTGACATTCCCCTGACATCCCCCTGACGCCGTCCGCACGTGGTCCTGACCGCGCCACAACCTCGCTGGGCTCGCTGAATCGTACATTGCTCCCTGTGGTCGCGCGGCACGCAGAGGCCGCGCGGACAGGGAGCCGCTCGGGGTACCGCGGCTCCACCCTCCACCACACCCGGGGATGGATCCATGTACCGCCTGATGCCTTTTACCCGCCGTGTGCTGACCGCCGCCGCGGTGGTGTCGTCCCTTGCCGGCGCGCCGGCGATCCTCGCCGCGCAGGGCGCCTGCAGCGCGGGCGAGGTCACGCTGCGCGCCGGCGATCCGCGGCTGGCCGGCATCTCCCCGCTCCCGCTCGACAGCATGGAGATGAGCATGGAGCGCGAGGGCGCCAATCGCTCCTTCGGCACGTACACGCAGCACGTGCAGCGGGCGAGCGTGAACGGAGCGCCGGCGCACCTGTTCGTGCAGCGCGCCGCCACGCCGCGGGGGACCAGCCTCGACAGCATCTGGGTGGACGCGCGGAGCTGGGTGTCGCTGCGGCACGTGGCGGCCACGCCGGGCGGCGGGATGAACGTAACCTTCCAGGGCGGCCGCGTCACCGGCCGCGTGACCGAGGGCGACAGCGCCCGCCAGGTGGACGCCGAGGTGCCCGCCGGGAGCTTCGACTATAGCGTCGGGAGCGCCGCGGTGAAGGGGATACCGCTGTGCGAGGGCGCCGTGATCCGCGTGGCCGGCTACGACCCGATGCGTGGGCCGCGCGAGACCATCTACCGCATCCTGCGCGCGGAGCGGGTGGAGATCGGCGGCGCGCCGCGCGACGTGTGGACGGCCGACGTGCAGGTGGGCGACCGCACCGTGCGCATGCACCTGGACCGCGCTACCGGCCGCGAGCTGGACTGGAGCATCGCCGGCCCCAACGGCGCCACCATGCGCGGCACTTCCCGCATCTTCACCACGCGCTGAGGCTTGCCATGAGCACCCGGGCCACCATCCACACCGCCGCGACGCTGGGCCGCCAGGCCATGCTGCTGACGATGTTCGCCTGCGCCGTCGCCGCGCACCGCCACGAGCGGTCGGAGGGCGCCGCGCTCGTCCACTCCCGCGCGGCGGGGGACGCGATGTACGGCGAGGTCCGGCTCGACGAGCTCCCCGTCGTCCGCGTCCGGGCCGTCGTCCATCGCGCGGAGGTGGTGGACGCGGAGGGTGCCGGCGGCGCGAGGTGATCCCGATCGGCGCGATTGGACGCTGAGCCTCACATCACCTTGGAGCCCTCCCCACGCGGAGGGCTTCGGCGTTTCAGCCGCGCTCGCGCTTCCGGTGCCGTCGATCCGACGGTCTGCGTTGGCGATCCTCTGGCGGGGCGGTTATCCTGTCCCTCCCCGGCGGGCCGCCGGGTAACGACCACGAAGATCCAGATCGGGACGGGATGATGGCTGGCGAGACGCAGCCTTTCGACATTGCGGTGGTGGGAGCGGGGCCGTGCGGGCTGGCGGTGGGCGTGGCGGCGAAGGAGCGCGGGCTGAGCTGCGCCATCTTCGACCGCGGCGCCGTCACGTCGTCCGTCTACCGCTACCCCACGTACACCACCTTCTTCAGCGGGCCGGAGAAGCTGGAGATCGCGGGGGTGCCGTTCACCACGGCGGGCGACAAGCCCACGCGGCGCGAGGCGCTGCGCTATTACCGCAAGCTGGTGACGTACTTCGGGTTGGAGGTGCACCAGTACGAGGACGTGACCACCATCGAGCGCGATGGCGACGAGTTCGTGCTGCGCACCCGCATCCGCGACGCGCAGGACGCGAACACATGAACGGCGAAGTTAACGAGGGGGATTCTTTGCTAGCAGAGGAAGGCGCTTAAGAGCTTCTCCCATGAGGGTTAGAAAGCCTGCGTCGCTGAGTTGCCTGTCATTTTTTAACTGCATTGCCCCAACTACCGAGAGCATCAGGATTCCACCCACGAGAACGGCCGGGATCACCCACGGAGATATGACCCGAGAGACTCCCGCAAGGAGAGCAATGATTACAGTAGCCGCGGTGAGATAAAAAGAGCCTGAAAGCCATGGATTATTGGCGCCCGCGGAAACTGGTTGCTCTGGCAACACGGGAGGTGCTCCCTTACGGTAATCTTGGAGATTGGCTGGCCTGCCCGGATCATTGGCGCTCACGGGAACTGGAGGTTCTGGCAACAGGGGAGGTGCTCCCTTACGGTAATCTTGGAGATTGGCTGGCCTGCCCGGATCATGGTGGTCTCGAGGATTCTCGCGTACGCGGAAGCAGGTCGCTGTTGCGAGAACTGAAGCTAATGCCTGCTCAAATGCTTGAGCATCGGGTCGAACACGGCGTGGTTCGCCAATTTTTTTAACCATTTTCATAAGGGATGCCGAAGAAAGTTCAACACCCTCATCGTAGAGAACCTGCAAAGATCGGTGATTGGCGTCTGTTCCACTTGATAGAACCAGGCGGGTGGGCGATTCTATCAGATTAGCGTACTCCGCGATGCGCAACGAGTTGTAATTTGGCAGGCTGAGGGGCAGCATAACCACGTCGTACCGTTTGTCGATAATCGAAAATGCATCCGAGGTTGACACTACTTTAGACGGGGAGTGGTGCTCAATTTGGACTTCGGGAATGAAATGCGTAAGTAGAGAGCGAGCCACCTCAAGGGTGACCTCATTGTCCACCAGCAGAAGCACACGCATGGGATCTGAATCACATGTGAACCGGACAACTCTAATTTAACGTACCTTGTGGGTCAAAAGGGCGCAACCTGGAAAGTACCCAACCTAACGTTGTTGCTGAGGATGGCGGAGGCGTGGACGCCGGCGCGCGCGACCTCGGAATGCGCGGCTAGGATCGCCTCGGCGCGCTCCAGCGTCGCGGAGGCGTGCCCGCGTCCAGCGGCATGCACGCCGCGTCGATGAAGTCCGCCAGCGAATCGCTCGCGCGTCCGTAACGCTGCCTCCTTTCGCCAAGTGCTCGAACGACTGCGTCGCGATTCATCCGCCGGCGAACCCCGCGCCCTGGCCGCGCTCCTCGTGGGGAGGCGCGAGAGGGAGGGTCGGCGCGCACTCGGTGCTCGGGGTTTCAAGGGCATGTAGTATCCTTGGGCTCACCCCTGACAATCTCCTGACATCCCCTTGACGCCGTCCCCACCTCGCCCTCACCGCGCACCAACCTCCGCAACTTCGCGAAACCGTACCTTCACTCCGTCACCGTAAGCCGCAGCCCACCCGTCGTCTGCCACGACGCTTGAGACGGATCGCCGCCACCGGCCGCCGCTTCACCCACGACGAACCAGCCGCGAGCGAAGCGAGCCCTCGTCCCTCCCCCGCGTTGTTTCGGGGGAGGGACAGGCGCGCAGCGCCAGAGAGAGGGCCTGCGGAGCCCGCCGCCGCTCCCCTCTGTCATCAAGATCCCCCGGCACGCCGTTGGCGATCCCTCGGCGGGGCGGTTATCCTGTCCCTCCCCGGCGGGGCGCCGGGTAACGACCACGAAGATCCAGATCGGGACGGGATGATGGCTGGCGAGACGCAGCCTTTCGACATTGCGGTGGTGGGAGCGGGGCCGTGCGGGCTGGCGGTG